>JAOUPZ010000019.1 GCA_029879595.1 Deltaproteobacteria bacterium
CGTGCCGCAGCAGTTCCACCGCGATGTCCCGTTCGCCCACCGAAAACAGGAACAAGGCCACGGAAAAGGCCTCCACCTCCCAAATGCTGATCAGATGGGGCTTGGCTGGCTCCCCGGCGGAAACGGCCTGACTGCCGGGCAGGCTCCCGTTGGCCGCCGGAAGCCCTGTGTTGGCTCCGCCGCTGAGCCGCAGGGGGCGGTTGTTCTCCATCAGTTCAGACAGGGCCGAGTAGTAGCCATAGGGCCAGCGCTGACGCATGACGCCCCAGGTCTTCAGCCCCTGCTCCCTTTGGCCACTGTCCATCTGCATCCGGCCCTTCCAGTACCACAGCCGGGCCTTGTCAACCGGGTGAAAGGATTCGCTGGCTCCGGTGGCCCGGCTCAGGATTTCCTCGGCTACCGTCTGGTATCCCGACTGATAAGCCGCCCAGAACATCTTCCAATAGGCCTCGGAGGCCTCCCCAGAGCCGGGGAACTCGGTGATTATCCTTTCATACCAGTGGCGCAGGGTAAGCTGGTTGCCCCGCCGCTGGTGGGCCTCCGCCACCTGGAAAAACAGCTCGGGAAGGTCTTCATCCCGGGGCGATATCTCCTCCAGGTCCTGGAGCAGCTTCAACGCCGGCCCCAGCTTGTTCCGGCGCAGCTGGATGCGGATTGACCATATCAGCACCTGCCTTTTGGTGAACTGGAAGCGCTTTGTGACCGGCGGGGTGTGAATCTGGACGGCGGCATGGGCCAGCTCGCGGCCCTGGATCAACCCCCGGAAATAATACCGGCCCAGCTCCCAGGCCGTCTGCCTGGTCATGGGCGGCAGGTCGGGGCTCTCCAGTTCACGGGTCAGCTGGGCGTAGAGCCGCAGCTTGAACAGCCGGGCCGCCCTTGATTTATAATGCTCCCCCGTCAGTTCCAGCGGGCCGTACTTTTTCTCCCATTTCTCAAGCGAGGCCCATTTCCGGGCTCCCTCCTTGTCACTGGGATTTTCCCAGAGCGCGATGAGGATTCTTTTTATCTGGGCGGCATCGCCCTTGGGCACGGCCAGTTCCAGCAGATGCTCCAGCAGGGAGGCCTCGTTGTAGCCGGGGCTGGAGAACTGCTCATAGGCGGAAAGGTATTCAAACTGTATTTCCGGAGCGGGTGGACGCGTCCCCAGGATCCAGTCCTCCAGAAATTCCCCTATCTTGTTTTGCAGCCATTCCGGGGGCTGGGAGCGAAGCATTTCGGTAAGGGAGCTGATGGCGGCCTCATGCTCACCCAGCGCCAGACGGCTTCTGAACATGCCCAGCTGGAACAGGTATCTGACAGGGCTGGGCTGCTGGGCGCCCTGCTCAAAGAAAGGCAGCGCCCTGAGGGGCCTTCCGGCGGCCTCATGACAGAGCGCCTCCAGGTAGGTGGCCCGCAAGGGGACCCAGGGCTCCCGCAGGGGCACGGGCCGCACAGCCAGCACGGCCTGAGGGGCCGCCGGGCAGTTTTCCCGGTACGGCCGGCTCCATTCGGTGCTTGAGGGTGAAATTGCCGAATCCAGGGCTCCCGCCATCACCGCCGGTTCCCGGCCTCCGTCCTTGCCGGCCCCTGAGGCCCGCAGGGACTCCGGCCCCGCAAAACCGCCGGCAAGCAGGGCCAACGGCAGGGCAACCGCCCGGACGGCGTTCCGATTGAGCAACCCTGTGGTTCTTTTTGGCAATATCATCTGCTAATACTTAGGATGGGACCGGCGCCATGGCCGACTCCTGTCAACGGCTGACCAGTCTGTGTTCGGTGCAACAGTTTCAAGTCACAGTTCTGTGCTGCTGAAACAACCCGGCCAGGCAAAATCGAGCGAGGCTCATGACCCACGGGGATGATAAAAAACCTGCCGGCGATCCCTTGTGGATATTCATGCATAATGCCACGGCCAAGGCCCCCAAGGAAGTGGCCTTTGACCGTGCCGATGCCATTTACCACCTCTACCGGAAAACAAACAACCCGTTTTTGAAGCGGGCCATCGCCCCCCCGGCCAAAAAGCTGGACCGCAGCCAGGAAGACCTGAGCAACCTGTTCCGCTTTCTCAAGGGCCACCCGCACTATCAGGTGGCGCCGGTAAACACGGAGGAACCGTTTACCCGCCGCAAGCTCAGCCACCCCCCGCCGCCGCCGGTACTGAAGCCGGAGTATATCCGGCCGGAAAACCTGACGGGAAACTCCCAGCGTCTGCCCTGGATGATCATGATGTTCTTCGACAACATCCTGACCCGGCTGGAGGAAAAACCCGGCAGCTTTGCCAGGGTGGTGGAAGACCTGCTGGAACAGTTCAGCGCGGACGGCCTGAAGATAAAGTTTTACGAGGCCTACCATACCTTCGGGAGCTGGAAGGACCTGATGACCACCCTCAGGGAAATCGCCCGCTATCCTGCTCCGGAAACATTCGATCTTTTCTGCAGCGCCCTTTTCACCTACCACGCCCTGGCCTATCCCCAGGGGCGGGCCGCTTCACCCGACACCACCGGCTGAGGCGGGTGGGGCGGGTGGGGCAGCGGGCAGTAGAACACCGCATTTCAGAATTTTTCTTGATTTATCACTGTCTTAACCTCCCTGCACACTGATTTGGCCCTGAATTTTGCATATCCCTGGGGTGACGGCTGTTGTTTCCATGGGCCGGCCCGGACCAGAATCGGCCCGAAGCCGCCTGCAGAGCAGCCTGACAAGGCCTTTGGTGTATACTGACAAGGAAGGCGCGAAAAGGCTTTTTCCATGGGATGGATGCTGAAATGAACCCCACGGCCCTCTGGCTGAGTGTATTTTTTACCGTGCTGCTCATTTTGAACGGCGGGGAAGGGACTGCCCTTTCCGCTCCGCCCGCCCAGGAAAGCGCCCATCAATGGGAGAAGGAGTTCTATGGCTCCCTTGATGGTGTCCCCCGGCTCTTGCACACAGACACATCCATCCACGGCAAACCGGCCTTCGGCGACCTGGATTCAGACGGAGACCCGGACCTGCTGGTGGGACGTTTTGACGGCACCATATCCCGCTATGAGGCTTCGGTAAACAACGGGGAGATTTCCTGGAGGCTCCTGACCGAGGTGATGTCAGGATTCGTGGCCTCCGCCGAAAAAGGGCGGCAGCCGGTGGAAGCCCCGGTATCCGTTTCATCCGATTCCGCTCCGGCTCTGGTGGATATCGACAGCGATGGGGACCTGGATTTATTCGTGGGTTCCTCCAGGGAAGGTATTTCCTTCTACCGCAACGTGGGCACACCCACCCTGGCCATTTTCCACCTGGAAATGAAACAGTTCATGGACACCTCCTTCGGGAAAAACCTCACTCCTTTTTTCGCGGACGTTGACGGAAACCGCACACCGGACATGGTGGTGGGCAACAACGCCGGAGAAGTGTTCCTCCTGATCAACAACGGGGACCGCCAGCGCCCGGGTTTCTGCGTCAGGTTTCCCCCGAACGATGCCCTGCCCGGCGAGGAACCGCCCTGTAAGCCGACACCCAGGCTGATCGCCGCCATTGCGCCGGAAACAAATGCCGTGCCCACCCTGGTGGACTGGGACGGGGACGACGACACCGATCTTTTCATCGGGGTGAACAATGGCGGGATGCATTACTACAGGAACGACGGCTCACCGGAACAGCCGGTCTGGCGCCTGAACCAGAAGAGATTCCTGGGCATAGACACCGGAGGCAGCCTGGCTCCACGGTTTTTGGATGTCAACGGCGATGGAATCCCCGACCTGATGATCGGGGACAGCACCAACCTGATGACCCTTTATACCAACAAGGGCACCGGCAGCCGTGACGATGTGTGGAAGGTTACCAAAAACGTGCTGGGCACGGCCCGGTTCGGACAGGGACTGCGCCGGATAGTGATCAGCTCGGGAGATGTGGATGGTGACAAGGACCTCGACCTGGTGCTGGGGGAGCGGGGCGGGGATATTCTGCTGGTGAGAAATATCGGCAAGAGCAACCAGCCTGTCTGGGATAAAAAGCCGGAACGCCTGGGAGGCAACTCCGCCCGGGGCAACAGCGCCCCCTGGCTGGTTGATATCGACAGCGATGGAGACCTGGACCTGCTGGTGGGCGGCAAGGATGGCCGGTTGTGGCTGATGCGCAACCGGGGCACCGCCGCCAAGATCCAACTGGTACTTGAGGAAACCAGCCTGGGAGGAATAGACGTGGGCAGCGACTCGGTGCCCATGACCAAGGATATCGACGGTGATGGGGACCAGGACCTTTTCGTGGGAAACGGCAAGGGACATGTGATCTTTTTCCGCAACGAGGGCACCAAGGACTCGCCGGCCTTCAAGCTGGTATCAACCCGCTTCGGAAACGTGATCTCCCCCGGAAACGCCGCCCCGGCATTCTTTGACTGGGATGCCGACGGCCTCAGCGACATGGTGGTGGGCAACCGCCAGGGTTTTATCGGCCTGGCACTCAACCGCAGCGGCGAACAGCAGGAATACCCCCGGGACTGGGAGCTTCAGACCAAAAACCAGGAAGGCTTTTTCGGGAGAAGATACGCCGCTCCGCACTTTGTGGACCTGAACGGCGACGGACTGGTAGATCTGCTGCTGGGGGATTTCGAGGGTAATGTGCAGCTTTGGTGGAACCGCGGACGCAAGGTGTCCAAGGTCGCCAAGCCTGCCACCATGGCCAGCGAGGGAGAAAACCAGAGCGAGGAAGTTGAAACCGCCATCTCGCCCCCCACGCCCGTTCTGGAATCCGCGCCGGTATTCGCCCGCGAGGAAGCAGTGGAGGCAGGCCCGGCCCAGGTGGAACTGGCCGCCGTTACCGAGCCCGCCGGCCCGCTGCCCCCGGAATACTCCCTGGAGTCAACAAAATACGGCGGCATTGAATACAAGCACCGGGTGGTTCCGACTTTCGGTGATCTGGACAATGACGGCGACCTGGACCTGCTGGTGGGGGTTGGCAACGGAACTGTGGCCTATTACCGCAATGACGGCAGCCCCACCGAGGCCAAGTGGAAAAAGGTGACCGACACCCTGATTGAAAAACTTCCCGGCAAGCTGCCCTCGGTGATCCTGCATGACCTGGACGAGGACCTGCGCCTGGAACTGCTGGTGGGCCTGGATTCCGGATTTGTGAAGCTCTACAGGAACACCGTCAAAAGCGGAGACCCGAAGTTCGAACTGGAACCGGAGGCCCTCAAAAAGGTTCGGGTGGGGCATAATGCCGCTCCCTCCGTGGTGAGTCTGAACGAGGACAACACCACGGATCTGGTGGTAGGGGATTTCTCCGGAAAGCTGGTCTCATTCCTCAGGGAAGGCGGGAAGTCATCGTTCAACTTCAAACTGAACAACCGCAACTTCCTGCAGTTGGATGTGGGAGTGGGTGCCACCCCTTTTGTGGGGGATGTGGACCGCGACAATGTCCCCGACCTGCTCATCGGGTCTGATCAGGGGCAGGTTTTCCGCCTGGCCAGAACCGGCGTTACCAAAAAAAGCCCCCAGGGATGGGCCAGGATGCCCTCGGACCTGAAGAAACTGCCCGTGCCCATAGGGAGCACACCCAGGCTGGCGGACATAGACGGCGACAAGGACCTGGACCTGTTTTTAGGAACGGAGAAGGGCACTATTTACTTTTATAAAAACAGCGCCATCCGGCCGGATGATACCGGAGAGGCCGTACCGATACAATGAGTGCCGGAAATGAACAACACCGCACCAGCAATATACAAACACAGGCCCCGGCCAAAAAACCGGACGGGATACAAACAGCGCATGGAATATAGTTTGCTCATACAAAAGGAAGACTGCCAGGGAGGTGGAACCATGAGAATCTTTATATCGGCCATATTCTTGATAATGCTTGCGGGGCTGTCCTGGACCCAGGATGCCCGGGCGGCCATGAAAAACCTGGATGTGGTCAGGATAATACTTGCCGAAAAGATCATTCGCCCGGGAAGGGTGCAACTGGTTCAGGTGGAGATGCGCAACAACGGCTCCGCCAAGGAAAGCGTGGGGCTGAAGATGGAAGTTCGCGACGATGGCGACCAGCGCCGCGGCAAGCCCCTTTCACGCGTGGTGACCATTCCGGGAGGGGAGAAGAAGCTCTTTTACTTCAAGCTGCCCAGCCCGGAGTTCGCGGGCGATTATTCAGTGCGGATGGAGGTTTACGACCCGGGGTTCAAAAAGAACGCCCTGGTGGGCAAGCCGGTGTATTATACCGCCTTCCAGGTGGGGGTGCCCGCCTCCCCCTACATGGCTGGGCTTTCCACCGGCGACAAGGGGCAGTCCCGGCAGATTCCCGTTTTCCGCCCCCCCCAGAAGCTCACCTTTGAAAAAGCCGATCTTTTGTGGGAGAACGTGCAGCTGGCCTCAACCGGACTTATGGTCGGCGAGCCCCTGCGGATCAAGGCCGATATCCGCAATATGGGCGGGGATATCGCCCGGGCGGTGGAAGTGCGCCTGGATTACTTCAACGTGGCCCTGCCCAGCCGTCTGCACAATATTTCGCGCCATACCCTGCCAGTCCTGGCCCCGGGGGAAAAGGTGGAGATGGAGTTCGAGCATGTCTTCGCCGACAACATCATCCTGGGCAATTACAAGATGGTGCTCATAGCCGATGCCGCCGACGTGGTGGTGGAATCCAGCGAAAAGAACAACCGCTATGAATTCCGGCAGCCCATCCGCCTCAGCCACATCAAGCAGATGTTCCCTCCGCCGGATTATGTTTTCGAGGAAACGGGGCTGTTCCTCTTCCGCTGGGACAGCCTGCGCTACAACGAGTTCAAGGTGCAGGTGAGCGCCCAGCCCGGCTTTGACGACCCGGAGGTGCAGTTCGACATACCCCAGGGCGAAAAGTGGCTCCGGGACAAGGAGGTTGTGCCCCTGGCGGGTGAACTTCCGGGAATGGCCCTGGGGCTGATGGAGCGTTCCGGCGGGAACAAACTCTACTGGAGGGTGCTGGGACGCAACAGTGAAACCGATCAGAACTGGTACTCGATGTCGTTGCCGTTCACGATCAGGCCCGAACCCGGTGCCAGAAAATCCTATACCGATGCTCCGGAAGAACGCCCCGGCGAACAGGAGCAACAGCCCCCGCCGGAGGAGGTGCCAGGCTCGGAGCCCCAGGCTGAGGAACCCGTGCCGGATCAGACCCAGGCCGCCCCGGAACCCCCGGCGGACTCCCCGCCCGAACCGGCGGCCGAGGCCCCTTTGCAGGAAGATAGTCCGGCGGGAGGTGATGAAAAACAGGATGTACCTGTAAACGGCAGTACTGACGCAGCGGCCGAACCGCCGGCAGAGAACGTCCCCCAGGAGGAAAAAGCGCCGGACAGTGAACAACCGGCGCCGGACGCTCAATAGGCGGCAACATAAAAATAGCGTCACCCGTCAATCGCTTTTCCCATAATGGCAGGGCGTGGCAGAAGGGATAAAGTGTATTGGCAATAACCTATAAAGAGAGTACGCTCACATGGTTATGAGCGTTTGGGAACGAGAATATAACCGGCTTCTTCGCCTGGGACGCGAAAAGGGCGAGGTGGTGGAAGCCGATGAGGGGCCTGGCAGCAGTGGGCACCGGGGAATGCCCAGGTTTGCTGTCAAGGCCGCCCATGTGATTATCAAGGTTCCCACCACGTTCGAGCTGGTCGATGTATCCATAGCCGGGCTGTCCTTCGTTTCGCCAAACAAATTCACCATCGGCGAGGTGCTCATGCTCACCCTGGACAAAGCCTTTGTGATAGAGGCCGAGGTCAAGGACTGCAAACCGGAAACCTATGGCGAAGGAAAGCAGCAACAGGGCTACCGGGTGGGATGCTCCTTTACCGATCAGGAACAGGGCCTGCAACTTCTGGTCATGCTCAAGGAACTGGAAAAATACTGAGCCCTCCGATGTTTCCGGTGTTTCCAGTGCTTCCAGTGCTTCACTTCCATCCGGTTTTTTTTCTTCACCGCATTCTTCACCGCATTCTTCACGGCATTCTTCCCGGCATACATCCGTAAATCGCCCCCGGCTTTTGCCCGCGGGCTGGCCCTGCTTGACGCCCCCTGAGCCTTTCCCGGTTCCGGCCACTGCCTGGTGGACAAAGGGCGGCATATCCGCTTTGATTATATGACTGGCCAGTTGAGGGGTTCCCGCCAGGGAGGGCCAGAGCCGACCATGGAGTTCCATGGCAGACCAGAACAGCAAGCCGGAAACCTATGAGCATCTCTTTGCAACCCGTAAAAGGAACCCGTGACTTCTACCCGGACGACATGCGCCTGCGCAACTGGCTGTTCGATATCTGGCGCAACGCCTCCCGGCGCTTCGGGTTCGAGGAATACGATGCCTGCGTGCTGGAAAGCGAGGAGCTCTACATCCGCAAGGCCGGGGATGAAATAACAGGGCAGCTCTACAACTTCGAGGACAAGGGGGGGCGGCGCATCGCCCTGCGCCCTGAGATGACTCCTTCACTGGCCCGGCTGGTATTGCAACGGCAGAGCAGCCTCACCTTCCCCCTCAAGTGGTTCTCCATCCCCCAGTGCTTCAGATATGAGCGCATGACACGGGGCCGCCGGAGGGAGCATTTCCAGTGGAACGCAGACATCGTCGGCCAGCCGGACCAGATGGCGGAACTGGAAGCCCTTTCGCTGCTGCTGACAGCCATGCGGATGATGGGCCTGGGCCCTGAGCATATCCGGGTGCATGTGAACGACCGGCGGCTGCTGGACGCCATCCTGGACCATATACAGGCCCCGCGGGAAAACCACCTGGCCGTGATGGTGGTAATGGACAAACGCGACAAGATCACCCCGGAGGAACTGAACCGGCTGCTGGAGGAGCAGGGCCTGAGCCCAGAAATGACGGCCCGGCTCAACACATTCCTGGCCATGCGCTCCCTGGATGAGGTGCTGGCGGAACTGGGGGAATGCGAGGCCATCGCCTCCCTGCGGACCCTGTTGGAGCGCCTGGAGCAATCCGGACTGGGGGGCTACGCCCGCTTCGACATTACGGTTGTGAGGGGGCTCTCCTACTACACCGGCACCGTGTTCGAAGTCCGCGATGCCGGGGCCAGCCTGAGGGCCATTTGCGGCGGCGGCCGCTATGACAGTCTGCTTTCCACCTTTGGCGGCCAGGATGTCCCGGCGGTGGGGTTTGGATTTGGGGACGTGGTGATCCTGGAGCTGTTATCCGACCTTGGACTGCTGCCCCAGCTGGACCGGGAGCTGGAGTTCGCGGTAATCCCATTTTCCCAAAACGAGGCTCCGCTGGCCCTGCAGATAGCCCAGGGCCTCAGGGAGCAGGGCCGTACGGTCAGCACCGATTTCTCCTACCGCAAGCTGAAAAAAGCCCTGCAACGGGCCGACGCCACCGGAGCCCTCAAGGCCCTGCTCCTGCTGCCGGATGAAGCCGCCCAGGGCCTGGCCGTGCTCCGGGACATGAAAACCCGCACCGAGGAGACCGTGCCCCTGGCCGGTATCATGGAGCAAAAGGCGGACTGAGAGCGCCGGACGCCGGCGAAGATGTTTGTCAGGTGGAGTACTTGGGGCAGTAGGGCTGCAACTCGCAGCGGTCGCAGTAGGGCCGGCCCCGCTTGCACACGCGCTCCGCCAGATCCCAGCAGGAGTGGTCGAATATCCCCGGATATTCGGGAAATAATTCACGCGCACAGTACACAACCTCCTCCTCGGATGCCGGATCGTTTATGAAGCCCATGCGGTAAAACACCCTCCTCACATGACTGTCCGGAGTGATGTCCAGGTGGCTCGTATCCTCAAGGGGCACCTTGAAGTAACGGAACAGGATGTTGGCCATGCTGCTGGCGAACTTTCCACGCATACCCTCAAAATGAAGGAGCCGCCTGATGAGCGTGGCGCTGCGCGGGGTATCGTTCCAGATGTTTCCCGCATTTCCCCCGAATTTCTCTGTCACCGTGTTCACTGCCCTGAAAAACACTCCCGCCATCCGGGTGGGATAGCGATGCAGGTCCAGGGAGATAAACACATTGTTCAGCTGTTTTTCGTTGAGCTCCGCGAAATTGGCAAAATCGTAGCCTTCCCATCTGAAGGCATTTTTAAGGCGGGTTGGGATCTCCCAGGCCAGGGCCGATTCTATGCCCCGGTCCATCAGATACCCCAGCAGAAATACATGCGGATTCCTCTCCAGATCGTTAACTACCCGGTTGGTTTCCTCGTTTTCGGTAAATGCTATCTCAGCCCGGGGCCTTTGGAGCGGCTCCTGACCCTGCTTTACCAGATAACTTATGAGGATCTCGCGATTGGACATGGCTGTTCTGCCGCTCTCCTGACGTTCTGATGAGACTGATGTGTTTCTGGATCAGCAGTGCTTCTGATCCTGGTGGGGTAGTCTGTTTCGATCCCTTTTGTTGATGTATGGACAAAAAAAAAGGCCACCCTCGCAGCCCCATGTCCTTGTATCGTCTGTACGGCCCTGCCGCTGGAGAATGTTGCCGGCTCCGGCGGTATCATCAATTTCCTGGTGTTTAATCCGGGCTTTGCCGTCAAGGCTCATAAGCACGGTTCTTCAGAAATCGTGAAAAACTTTAACATAACGGAAGGGAAAAGTAAAAATTTTAACCTCCTTAAGTGACCCAGGTCACCAAGTTCACGCCGGATTTTTGCGATAGAAATCCTGGGAAGGAGGAATATCAACGCCACCCAGTAGCAGCTGAAACAGGCCCTGGCCTGACCAGGGACAACTGAAACTAATTTCGCAGGAGAAGACCATGAACAGGAAATTCATCATGCTGGCAGTACTGGCCGGATTCTCACTGGCCTTTTTCCCGGCCGGGTTTTCCGCGGCCGACGACAAGGAGAGCCTGAAGAAGGACGCGGTTAAGATTGTCAAGCAGTTTGCCGAGGAACTGACCGGCAAGATGCAGGCCGCCATGAAGCAGGGAGGCCCCCCCAAGGCCATTGAGGTGTGCTCCCGCGATGCCCAGGACACAGCCTCCCGGCTATCCCGGGAAAACGGTCAGGTGGTGCGGCGGGTCAGCCTCAAGCTGCGCAACCATGCCGATGCCCCGGATGCCTGGGAGCAAAACGTGCTCAAGGAATTCGACAGTCAGGTGAAGTCAGGGAAAAACGCCCAGGATCTGGCCAAGGCAGAAATTGTCTCCGAGCCGGAAGGACGGTTCTTCCGCTTCATGAAGGCGATTCCCACCGCGGAGCTTTGCCTGGCCTGCCATGGCAAGAGCATCGACCCCACGGTAAAAAGCGCCCTGAGTGAGAACTACCCCCACGACAATGCCCAGGGCTACGAGGCGGGAATGGTCCGCGGAGCGTTCTCCATCAAGCGCAAGCTCTAAGTCAATCCGGCTGCAGGCTCTACGCAGGACTAGTCATCAAAGGGCCGCCAGGGCATCGGTAAAGCGGGTGCTCTGCCGGCCCTCCACCACGATATCGTGAAAGTCCTGATAGAGAGCCTTGGCGGCCTCGAGATATGGCGCGGAAAGATTGTCCGGCTTGCTTTTCAGCTCGTTGACCACAATATCCTTCCAGTTTTCCGTGCCTCTTTCCTGGGCGATTCTGCCCCCTTCCTCGACCGCCTTCAGCCAGGGACTGTCCAGATAGTAATTCCGCAGAAACTGCTTGCTGAAGACTGCATCGCCCTGGCTGACCCGCAGTTCATCGGGGCCGATGCTGTCCACCAGTGACACCTGTCCGTCGATGAAGGCCCATTCCAGCTTGCCATCCCAGAGCTTGAGTCCGCGCTCGGCCAGCAGCTTTCGCAGGAACAGCGCAACCGCGCAGGTCTTGGCATAGAGCTCCCGCAGTTTTTTCGTATCGCCCTTGAGGATCAGCGCCGCCTCCTGATAGGAAATCACCCGGTCCTTGTTCTCCAGTTTGGTGGAAAACTCGATCAGGGGCTCCTTGAACTCCGCCCCTTCCCGGATATCGAAGTTGTACCAGTGCTTTCTCTTGAGCAGGCTTGACCCCGCCGGCACGCCGAATCTGAACAGAACCTCCAGGGGAATCAACTGGCGGGGCTGGAGCTGAAAACCATAGTCGTACACCAGACTCCCACCGATGGACTCGGCCTTCAGGTGGGGAACGTCCACCTTGGTCACCAGCAGCCGGTTGCTCTCGCGCCTGATGAAATGGTGCACGATGGGAATATTGGCCGCGATGTCGCCGGACTCATCCTGCTCCAGCGCTTTCCACTGCCCGGGGTCCTCAAGAGCCCTGAAGAAAAACTCCCCCAGCCGGCTCAGGATCTCACCTTTGCCCGGGATGGGGTCCGGCATCTTTCCCCAGTCGAAGACCGAGTAATCATCCGTGTATTCAAAAAACAGTTCCGTCGGTTCCTGGGTCTGGTAAATGTTTTTCACACTGCCGGTATATATAAGTTTCATAATTTGATATCCGATTGAAATATCCCTGACTGAGGCTAAGCACCTGTGTTTTTCGGCCTTGCACGGTCTGAAAGACCGGCAGGAGATTGTTCTTCGTCATGCAGGGGTGTGGCACATCACGAAGACTCTGCAAAAAATTCCACCACAGAACCCCAACAGTGTCCACAGAACTTTTTTGAGAAATTTCTTCAGCCCGGCGCGATAAAAGCCCGTTAACCGTCTGCTCACAGAACGGGCCGCCGCGGCTCATGGGATGGCATCAGCCGAGCCCGATGAAGCTGATATTCCGACCGGCCGGCAGGGAGCCCTGGCGGGTTGAGCGCCGGTGACTGGCAAAAGGGTGCTCACCGCCGCTCTCGACATGACAGCAGGTGCAGCGCGGGTCGGCGAATATATTCCCCGGTGGCACTCCAAGCCTCAAAGCCTGGTTTTCCAGCACCCGGGCCAGGGACAGCATGGGCCTTTCCCGCCCTTCAGTCACAGCGCCCTGCAAATCCGTTCGGGAAAAGCCGTGCAGGCAATCCGGCCCCACCTCATAACAGCAGGAACCAATATGTGGTCCCAGGGACAGCATCACCCCGCCTGGGTCCGAACCGTCCCGTTGCCACTGATCCAGCAGGTTCGGCAGGATCCCGGCGGCGGCGCCCCGCCAGCCCGCGTGCAACCCGGCAAAGGCCCCCGTGCCCTGGTCAAAGGCCAGCAGGGGCACACAATCAGCGGTTTTTATCACGAACAGAGCCGGGCCGGACTTCGCCAGGCTTGACTGGCCGCATATGCCGTCGCCGGCAAGCTGCGAGGCCCCCCGGGCGTTGTACCCGGAGGCTATCCCCTGCCAGGGGATGACATCGGCGGAATGGTGCTGATCCAGGAGTATCCTGGGGCCAGCGGCCACTCCCATCTCATTTTCCAGCAGCGGGCCCAGCCTGCCGTCCAGTTCCCTATCCGTCATGGGGGCAAGGGCGGTGCTGTAACCCGCAACCAATCCGGGAGATTTTCCATGCAGCCTGCCATCGGCAAATACCCGGAACCGGCCGGCGGAGCCCTGGGGCGGGATCATGTCCTGCATATGCTAACGTCGCAAATTAATTGCCTGTGAAATTCCGGACGGGTCCTTTCCCAGCCGGATTTTGGTATATACAACGAAAAAACCAATATTAACATGGACCTTTCTACCCCCGTTTTCGTTATATGTATACCTTCTCTGAGTCCGAATTGCTTGAAGGGGTACTGCTGATTAATGTTTTCGGACCCAAATGGCAGAACAGCGCTTTGCAGGAAAGGTGTTCCGGGTTGCGGATGTTCCTGGCTGCCGGGTTACCGGAATATTGGGGGAATTCGCAATTGTCGCAAGGCATATTTTTATTTTCTTTGAATCAATGGTGACGTCCCATCAAAATTCCGAACCGGAATTTAAGCGCCTGAAACGCTTATGGGAATAGAACATGTTCTTCATATCAACAGAATGCTTCTGCAAACATATGTATGGATATATGCATCAGATTCAGAGGATATCAGTTCTGAGACTGCATTGAGAACTTCATTTGACCGAAATGGCCATCCCAACGTGACTGCACAGGGAAGAAAGCAATGCATTCACCATTGAAACTAATGGGTTGACCACTGAAAACATCAGCGCGTTTTTGGATATACATAAATAAATAACTGATTAAACAGAACAGGCAATTACACTGAATACGATATAAATAATTCAATATGATTTTTGGCATCTTGAACAAACGTATAAATGTGTATGCTTTGACGTGATGAAAAGCCTTTCTTTCAAGGTAAGATGAGATTGCTGTTTTTTTTATCTTCACAATGTATTTAAAAAACACTTGGCACCAATGAGTAAAACTCAGGCTGACCGCAAAGACACGGGTAAAAAAAACAACGACTCCAGAGGTTTTTCCAAAACCAACCGAAAGTCCTTGAAAAAAGCCCCGGAGTCCGGCAAGAAGAAGAGCCGCCCGGAAAAGCCAAGGGCCGTCAACGCCAACCAGAAGGAAGACTGGATTCAGGCCGTGGCCCATGATCTGCGCTCACCACTTTCCATCATCCATGGCTATGCGGAATACCTTCTTTCTGCGGAAAGGGACATAAGCTCCGAGGGCAAAGAGGTCATTGAACGCCTCAGGAAAGTATCCAGCCGCAGCCTTTCATTGCTGAACAAATTCCTCACCCTGTCCCGGATTGAAGAAGGAACCATAAGGATCAAGGGCAGTGCAACCAACCTTGAAACGCTTTGTGAACGAATCACAGAACTGCTCAAGGAAAAGGCCGAAGAAAAGCGGATCACATTTACCGTGCGGGTTGAAAGTCTCAAGGAGGACCCGGTCGTTGATGAGTTCAAGCTGGAGAGAATCCTGGAGAACCTGCTTTCCAATGCCGTCAAGTTTTCCCCCTCGGGTTCCACGGTGGATATTGAAGCCATACAGGAACCCGGTAAGATAACCTTCCATATTCAAGACCAGGGAGAAGGACTGAACGAGGAACAGGCCAAACAGGTGTTTGATAAATTCACCCGGTTTTCATCAGATGATATCGAGGGCAGCGGCCTGGGTCTGGCCATAGCAAAAGCCCTGACTGAATTGCATGGCGGCCAGATCTGGGTGAACAGCACCCCAGGCAGGGGAGCCCGGTTCTCTTTTTATGTCGAGGAAACCAGCGCGACATGAGAAAAGACGTACCCTGACAACCTTACCGATCTTCGGCCTGTGGGCGTCATATCCCGCCGCTTCCTGTCCGTCCCGCGCCAGGGAGTACCGCACACTTTACAAACAAACCCGCCCGGCAAGCAGCCCGCAGGAGAGAGGGCCCGCCCGGTCATTACAGGCCTAACCGACCAGTTATCACAAGACAGCCGAGTTGAGCGCCCGCTTTGCCACACCGGGATATTCCAGGGCCTGTAAATATTTAATGGCCGTTTGGGGTTGTTTTTTTTCTTGTCTGGGAGTTAATAAATTGTTTCGGCTTCAAACCCTGTCTGGCGTATTATTTTTGAAAAATGAAGAACCCGCCGTGACTGGAGTCGCAAAAAAAGGAAAAAACAACCGGCGGAAACTCAAATGGACATCGAATTGCATTATTGCAACCCAACGAACACCGCCTCTCGCGGTTGAGAAGCCAAGACTGATTGTTCACACATATGCCCGCCCATGCTGTAAATGGGCGAACATGATTGATGGAACGCTCAATAGATGAATGAAGCAGCACCGGTTTTGATAAGTATTTTGGCGTTGTTCATATCCTTTTACGCCCTGCACAGGATAACCGATTCCTATTTTGTGCAAAGCCTGGAAATGATCGCCTCAAGGATGAACATGACCTCCGATATTGCGGGGGCGTCCCTGATGGCCATCGGATCAAGCGCGCCGGAACTGTTCACCTCTCTGCTGGCCCTGGTTAAAAGCATGGAACTCGCCGACCTTGGCGCGGGAACAATAGTCGGGTCGGCCATTTTCAATATTCTGGTTATCGTTGGCGGGTCGGCCATGTTCGGTACCGCCATTCTCAACTGGCAGCCGGCCGTCAGGGACCTGATATTTTATATCGCCACCATCGTGATGCTGTACATAGTATTCCTCGATGGAATGATCACCCTTTTCGAGTCGGTCTTCTTCGTTTTCAGTTATGTTGCCTACATTCTTGTTCTGCCGGTCTGGAGGCGGCTGTTCCCTTACGAAGACCAGACGGGGGATGAAGCCCAGGTATCCCTGGAGCCGGAATACGTATCCTGGCGAGATACGCCCTGGTACTGGTACTGGGCCCTGCCCATTGACATCCTGTTCCGCTTTGTCATGCCCGACCTGAACCGGCGCCCCAAGTATTATGTAATCACTTTCGTGCTCTCGGTGGTCATCATAGCCCTGTTCAGCTGGGTACTGGTGGAGTCCGGGGTAACGCTTGCGCTGTATCTGGGAATTCCCAATGCCATCATCGGGCTGACGGTGCTGGCCATCGGCACATCCATCCCGGATCTTTTGAGTTCGCTGATCGTGGCCCGGCAGGGAAAGCCGGACATGGCCGTCAGCAACGCGGTGGGCAGCAATATTTTCGATATCC
>JAOUPZ010000229.1 GCA_029879595.1 Deltaproteobacteria bacterium
GGTCTATGGCAACTATGGGAAGAATTCCTTCAGCGGAAATTTCTACTCCCGGGATATTGTCACCGGAGATGCCAAGCTGACAGGAAATTTTGGAAGGAACATGTTTGATATTCCGCCCGGAAAAGGCAGCGATATCAACGATCTGGATATCGGATTTCTGAAAAAGCTTCAAGCCATTGCCACCACCCTCGAAGAAAGCTTCCTGGATATCAGGCAGGTGAAAATCGTCATCGAAGAAGGGGCGGTGTGGGTGATCGAGCAGAATCCGGTGGATGCCAAGTCCACCAGGGCCGAAATCCGGACCTTGCTGGATCTCCATGAAAAGAAGCTGATCGACAAGGCCAAGCTGGTACAGTCGATTCCGCCCAACCAGCTGCAGGACCTGCTGCACCCCGTGATCGACCACGATTCAACCAAATCCATGCCCAAGGCTATCGGCGGAATGGCCGGTTCGCCCGGAGCGGCCGTGGGCAGGGTCTGCTACAGTACCCCAACGCTGATTGCCGAGTATCGCCGCTGTTCCCTGGCGGGCATCAACTCGGACCTGATCCTCGTCATGCCCCATACCGACGCAGAAGACGTGGAGGCCATCGAACTGGGAAAAGCCGTGATCGCCTCGGTGGGGGGGTATGCCTCCCATGCGCCGGTGGTTGCCCGTTCGCTCAGAAAGCCCTGTCTGCTCTACTCCGACATCGAGTTCAAGAATGGATACGCGGTTATCGGAGGCATGAAGGTCAAGGAACTCGACATCATATCCATGGAGGTGCCGACCTACACCGAGCCCACGATTTGGCACGGCAAGGCCGAACTGGTCTATCCCGACACATCAACCAACGGGCTTGAGGAGTTCATCAACACCATCGGAGATGTGGCGGACGGATTTCATGTGCTGGGCCAGGCCAAGACCCTCAACGATGTAAAGGTGGCGCTCAAGCTGGGAGCCGAGGGAATCGGAATGCTCTCCATTGATGAAATAATCAAAAACGGCAAGTCCCTGGAGGACTTCCAGGAGGCGCTGCTCGTAAACGATCCCGCCAGGCGGAACAAGATCCTGAGAAGCTTTGAAGGCAAGCTGGAAAAAGACCTGATGGAAATCTTCAAGCTCACCGAAGACCGACAGGTTTCCATCTGCATGATCAATGGCCCGCTTACGGAATTCCTCCCGCATGAGGAGAAAAAGCAGAAGGAGCTTTTTACCGCGCTGGCCAAGAAAAATGCCGACATGAATGTGGACGACATATTCAACAAGGCCAACCAGCTGGGCAACGTGAACCCCATGATCGGTCTCAGGGGGTCACGGATCGGGATCGCCTATCCGCAGCTTTACGAAGCCGTGACTTCGGGAATTCTGAAGGCCGCCTACAGGAACGCCAGCAACGGTTCGTCGGGAATGTCCCTCAAGCTCCTGATTCCGGGTGCCATGAACGACCAGGAAATGCGGTTTTTGAGAAACGGACGCAACATCGAAAGCACAGTGATCAGGGGTATAAAGGGCGTCCAGGACGATCTGATGACCGAATGGAAGCTCGATGACATGCCCTTTGATCTGGAGATAGGCGCCCTGATTGAGCTTCCTGCCGCGGCTCTCATGGCGGGACACATGGCCAAGCAGTCCGACTTTTTCAGCATTGACACCAATATGCTGACCCAGACCACCAATGGGATGTCATATGACGACCTGAACATGTTCCTGCCGGCCTTCAACCAGTATGACATCCTGAAGGACAACCCCTTCCAGATTCTTTCCAATCCGGTAAAGGAGCTAATAGGAGCCACAATTCACTTCGGCAAGCTGACCCGCCCGGATATTAAAATCGGACTGGCCGGAGAGCACGCCTTCGATCCGGCCAACATCGCTTTTGCCTTCCGCGTCGGATTGAACTTTGTATCCTGTTCTCCGTACGGAGTGCCCATTGCCAAACTGGCGGTGGCCCAGTACCTTCTCGGAAAATAATTGCCGAGATTGAGGACCAATGGGGTTTCCGCCGCCGGTTGAATGGCCGGTGGCGGAAAACAGAGCCTGAAGCCAGCCTGGAATGGCGAAAAAAAGTTCTTCACTTGACTTTTCAGGCGGTAAACGGTTAAAAAGTTCTAATGGTGAGGAGAAAACAGGCTCCTTAATAACGCTTATCTGCCGGCTAAGCCCTGGTTTTGAGGCGGTCGTTTTTATTTGATATCTACCCGGTCGGGTTTTCGGAGACCTTGAAGGAATCCGGATAAGGCAGGCCCGAACCGATAAACACGCAGATCAACTCTCAAAAGGAGTGCCAAATGGCCGACGAATCCATAGCACACGGCCCGAATATCATTCATCCGGAAGTTCCCAGCGCGGTTGGCTCCAGGAACAGTCTCAACCGGCATGAAAGAAACGAGTACTTTGAAGCCAAAATGATGGCGGATGAGGAGGTGGACAAGATCCTTAATCACATTCATGCCAGGTTGCCTCCCGAGGTGGCCTCTCAGATGGATGTGATGGGTACGGTCAAGTCGAAGCTGCACACCTACTACAACCAGAACCTCCAGAACATGCTCAACCGCTATCTGACCACGATGGAGGATGAGCTGGGCAAGAAGGTCCGCGATCTGGTCGATAACGAGGAACTGCGTGGACTCAACCGCTATACCCCCCGGCCGGTATCATACCTGCTGGACAGGGTTGGCGGATCCGACAAGTTCAACAGTGGTGAAATCGAGAAATCCATCGTCAATATGTTCGGGCACCTCCAGGGACACGTCCAAAGGGAGATGAACGATCTGGAAGTTGGAACCAACTCCCTGCTGCGCAGAAAGACCGACGTGGGCGCCTTTGTCAGGGGGGAGAACGCCTACGCCATTACCAAGTGTTCCTTCCGGAATCATCCCAAGAAGCCCGACACGGTATTCCAGATGAAGCTTTCATTGAATGTCCTGGAGACCGAGCTCATCAGTAAAATCTATCCCTACCGCACACGGGCTACGTTCCTGCTGAAAGAACAGCTCACCCAGCGGATCAAGAACGCTCTCGACAGCGAGATTGAGCGGATAAACATGGATCTCATCGATGAAGGCAAGCCCGAGATGAACGCTCAGGAAAAAATATTCCAGCGCATCAAGCAGCTTGATACCTATATCTCCGATGAGGAAACTGAGGGCTCGCGCCGGTTCGCCTTCCTGCCCAAGAAGTTCATGGACTCACTTTCGGAAATCGATGCGGATATTCCTCCCGAGGAATTCGATGCCATGGCGGTGCGGGAAAACGTATTCAAGGTGCTGGAGCGGGAGAACATCCGCAACCGGGGCTGGAATACGGCCATCAACTCGCTCACCCACATTCTCGACTGGAGCCGGATGGGCTACCAGCACATCGAGAACTACAAATCCAGCCGCAATCTGATTGTGAGGGAATACGAGGCCACGGACGTCGACAGGCTGCCCGATGAGCGCTATCAGATCAACATGAGCTACTATGATCCCAAGAGGCTGTCATCCATGCGCGAAGCGTACATAACGCAGCTGGAGGAGTTCGAGCGCACGATCATGGAAGTCTGGAAAGTGGTGGAGGAGATTTATCTGGAAAACCGCGAGCGCACCCGGGATGAGGACTGGGATACCTTCTCCAGCAAAGTGCTGGGTGGGACCCCGGAGAAAAAAGCCAGCTCCTGGTCACTGTTCAGCTTGGCTGCGGAAGAAGAGGAAGAATTCGAGGGTGAGGAAACCCCCGAGGAGGGACGCAAGTGGAACGAGGTGGTGTTCATCCAGCCTGAGGAAAACACCTCAACCCAGGAAAATCCCACCCTGGAAACCCGGTTCGAGGAGCTCAGGGCCCGTTTCCCCAACATGCGGGAAACCCTGGCCAAGGTGTTTGAAGAACGAAATCCCACTCTGAGGCTCCTGGTTGAGGGTCGGATTGATTTCCTGGAGGATGAGTTCCGACGCTTCCAGGCCCTGATCAATCCGTTCCACATCAACTCCGGCGTGGTGCTTGATCTGGATATCGTGACCATCAAGCGCAAGAGTACCACCATGATGAACATGGCCAACGTGCTGAACGAGTTCATCTACTCCATTTCCGCAGGCTTCCAGGATTCCGCCTTTGCCGAGTTCTCAAGGCGGCGTTCGACTGTCCGGGATGATATCGAAGGACAGTTCGATTCCGGGGTTGGAATGGCCGAAATGGAGCCTTCCTCCATGCATGAGGAAGTATACGAGTAAAAGCCGGGTTGGATCCGAGGATGGACCGCAGTGGCCTCTGGGGCTTCGTGGGAAATCCCCCGGGATAACCGGGAAGCGGAGGATAACGACTGGGAAAATGCCGGCCTTAGGGTCGGCATTTTTTTTTTATGTGAAAAGCTGCTGTACCCGCCCTGATAAAAACATGCCGGAAAATAGCCTTAAAGGTTTTCTATGGGTTATAGTTGAGTGAAGGCGGGCTTGTTGAATAAATCCATCCGGGTCAGTAAATTTACCCCAGGGCCTGCGGGAACCACGGGCTGGCCACAGGGGGGATTTATGCCGGTGTTGAAAGGTTTTTCCGAACCGGTTCAGCAAAGGGAACATCGAAACATCAAGGGTTGGTTTTCCTTCTCCAGCATACAACCGGGAATCGCGATGCATCGGGCTTCATACCTGATAAGTGTAAGTGACTTGGCCATTGAGGGGCGGGTTGTGCAGAACCGGGAATCGGGTGAATTCCGGGACTGGTTCATGCCCCTGCCCGCCGAGCCGGAGGGCGGGGAAGAGCGTCTGCGACAAGGCCTTAAGAAGTTTCTCACCGAGTCGGGCTGGAAGCCGGGTCCGGTTGTGTTGATCGTACCTTCCAGCAGTATCCTGTACCGTCGGCTGGGGTTCCCCTTCAAGGACAAAAAACAGATCAGGCGCGCCCTGCCGTTTGAACTGGAAAATGAACTGCTGGAGCCCATGGAGAACTTCATTTCCGAAATGGAAATCCTCCCGCCGGGGTCTGAAAACACCCCCGTCCAGGTTTTTCTGGCGCGAACCGAGGAACTGAAGGCCCTGGTGGGACATTGCGAACAAAACGGGCACCCCGTGCTGAAAACCACCTTTTCCGCCTTTGCCCTGAGCGGATACCTGCCCGAGAATTCGTCCCTGCACTTCCAGGTGTACCTGGGGCCGGAGGAGGCCTATATCAGCCAATTCGTGCAGGGAAACCTGGCTATGGTGGAGAATATTCCTCTGGCCACTCCGGACATGCTTTCCGGA
>JAOUPZ010000020.1 GCA_029879595.1 Deltaproteobacteria bacterium
CATCTGACTTAATAATTGAAGCATCTAAAGCCAATCTGAACACCTCTTTACCAGATTGTGCAAATTGCTCAATCAGTGGGTTTATGGGCATCCCACACAAATCTATTTCGTCATCTGAATGACCGAACCATCTCTGCTCAAATTTATCAAAGGTTACTGGAAAAAAACTTCCGGATGGTTGTACTTTATCACCTACTGTTTTTGCTTCATGGAGTAAAAATTTTCCTGACACAGCATCCTTAACGACATGCTTATTGGTTATTACAAGAGGCAACTGGGTTTGATCATCAATTTTGTAATTATAGAAAAACCCAGTTCCAGTTCCTTTACCCTCATTAGTGGTTGTTTCAATTTTCACCGTAGTAAATAGCAATTTTTCACTGACTGATATTGGATTTATCATTCCTGTTCCCTTATATAGTGTGATTATCAAATCTGAGTAGGAATAAGTCTTTTTAATATCCTGATCACCATACCTCCTTTATCAGCTGTCACCTTGTATGTTGATAGTCATTGAATTATTTTCACGATAAAAGGAATTTAAAAGACATATCTGCCCTTGCTCACCCTTTTTCTGCAAGACCGAGATGTTGCCGCTATGTACAGCTTTGCTTTAGCCGGGCTCACACCGTTGTCCCCACTTTAAATAACACAACCCCTTCCCTGTTGCCTATACTCTGTAGCTCGACCTGGGGAGTTATGATTTTAGTGTCGCAATACAGGCATTTCGCATAAAGAAAACTTAAAAAATACTGAAAAACACGCATAAGCCGCTGTTTTATTGGGATAACCTTGCTTTATTAGTGTGTTTTTTATACAATAACACATTGAAATCATTGCCCAATAAAGGGGCTTGAGGCATAAACCGGATTTCTTCTCACAGGTGGCCTGAAAATCTGCCGTTATAAGTTTTAATCCCAAGCACATTTAGCTGTTTTCCCCTTCATATTGGACGGTTGCCCGGTGTGGTGGGGTAGGTATGCCTGCCGCCCGGAATCCCCCCAGGACGCAGGTGATGGCCATGCCGGCGGAATGTCAAAGCCACAAGAATGGCAAAGCCGCAATTTCCGGCTGCAATTGGTTGTAACTGGGAATAAAGCTGGCTGGTGCCGACGGGGAGATTCGAACTCCCACGAGATTTCTCCCACTAGCCCCTCAAGCTAGCGTGTCTACCAGTTCCACCACGTCGGCAATGAAAATTCTGGGGAAGTAAATAATAGCCGCTAGTGCTCAGCAGATGCAAGTGGCGGCTAATCCTGATCGTCAGGTTTTTTGTCGGCCTGGGCGGCCTTGGGCGGCTTGGCCTGTTCCTGGGCGGCCTTGGGCGGCTTGGCCTGTTCCTGGGCGGCCGTTTTTTTATCCCTGACGGCCCCCTGATGCAGGGCGAGCTGCTCCTTGAGTTCGAGGACCCTGGCGCGATATTCCTCGGCCAGCTCGATTTTGGCCTTGAGCACGGGGTCGCTGAGCGGGTTTTTCCTGGTGCTTTGGGCGGCCATGTCACAGGTAATCTTGCCGATCTGGGGGTAGAGCCTGTTGAGGTGGTGCTCCATCTCCATGATGCCCATGCGCAGCTTGACCCCCACGCGGGTTTCCTCGGCCTTTTCCAGCACATGGTCCGAGGTCGTGAAGACGATGGAGCGCACCTGCTCCCTCGTTTTCTCGGTATTGATCTTCAGCAGGGAAAGCAAGCTTGCGCCCATGCCTATCAGGAAATCGGCAAGAGTCTTCAGGACCCCGGTGAATTTTTGGTCAAATTTCTGTTCGGTCATATGTGCAATCTATTAGAATGCCATCCCACAGAAGCCAGGATCGTGAACCAAGCTGCATCGATGAAATTATTGCTTAAATTTAAGCGGAAATAAAGCCGCCGCCAGGGAAAACTTGCCGTTCGGGGGTAAAAACGCATGAAACCGCAAGGGGTCTCGTGCGTTATATTCGGGGGGAAACCATTTTATCCCCGGCTGAATTTTTTTTCTCTGACGCGCGAAAAAGCCCCTGATAATCAACAATGGTTGCCGGGATAAATCCAAAGATGCTAAATTGACCGATAAACCTGCTGTCAGATGATATTGAGCCGCAAATTCGGCCCACCTTTGAAAAGGATTGAAAATGGGAAACTTTTCTCGGTTTTTCAACGGCAGAAACCTGCATATGCCAGGATTGCTGTTACTGATGCTGTCACTGATGCTGTTGCTGGCCCCCTCCTCCGTTTTTGCCGGCGGCGGCGGCGGCATAGGCTTTGTGCCGCCCGTCTGGACAATTCTGCCGTTTGTGGGAATCCTGCTGTCCATCGCCCTGTTTCCCCTGTTCGCCCATCATTTCTGGGAGCACAACTACCCCAAGATAAGCTTTGCCTGGCTGGTGGTGGCCATCGTGATGATGGTGGCCTCGGTGCCCGCTGACGTGAGCTTTGGCGCGGCTTTCGGAGCCAAGTTCTTCGTGACCTACGAGGAGTACATAGCGTTCATCATCCTGTTGGGCTCCCTGTTCATCATATCCGGCGGCATTTACATCTCCGGAGATCTGGTGGGCACCCCCCTGCTCAACAGCATCATTATCCTCATCGGCTCGCTCATGGCCAGCATTATCGGAACAACGGGAGCCGCCATGCTGCTGATCCGGCCCCTGATGCGGGCCAACGAGAAGCGCGACAGCCAGGCCCATGTGGTGCTGTTCTTCATCTTTTTGGTGTGCAACATCGGGGGGGCGCTTACCCCCATCGGTGACCCGCCGCTGTTTCTGGGCTTTTTGCAGGGCATTCCCTTCGAGTGGACCCTGATCCTCATACCCCACTGGGCCGTGGCGATATTTATTGTGCTGGGGGTTTTCTACGCCATGGATACCTACCTGTACCGGCGTGAAACCAAGGGTGCCCAGATCGCCCCCCAGAAGGTCAGCATCAAGATCGAAGGCGGGGTAAACTTCCTGCTGCTGCTGGGAGTGGTGGGGCTGGTAATCCTGAGCGGCGTGCTGCACTTTGAAACCACCATCGCGGTGGGCTCGCTGGGGGTGCTGCACATCCCGGCCCTGATACGCGACGGCGGTCAGATCATCCTGGCGGGGATTTCGCTGTGGATCACCCCCCAGGCCATCCGCCAGGCCAACCAGTTCAACTTCGAGCCCATCAAGGAAGTGGCCTACCTGTTCATCGGCATCTTCACCACCATGATTCCGGCGCTGATGCTGCTCAATGCCCGGGGCGGCGAACTGGGTCTGGTGACCCCCGCCCATTACTTCTGGGTGACCGGTTTCCTCTCCAGCTTCCTGGATAACGCCCCCACCTATCTGACGTTCCTGTATACGGCCATGGGCTCGCTGGGCATCCCCACCGCGGTGGAAATGACAAAGAGCGCCGGCCCGGAGGCAATCCTCACCGGAATATCCGCCGGGGCGGTGTTCATGGGCGCCATGACGTACATCGGCAACGGCCCCAACTTCATGGTCAAGGCCATCGCCGAGGCGGGCGGTATCCGCATGCCCAGCTTTTTCGGCTACCTGATGTATTCCTCGGTGATCCTGCTGCCGGTATTCCTGCTGATATCCCTGATATTCTTCTAGGCCGGCCCGCGAACACCGTTGAAATCAATCTGACCGCCATCCCGGAAGGCCCCGCCTTCCGGGATTTTTTTTGCCCCCCCGCCGGCTGCCTCATCCCTTCCGCCCGCAGCGTGACCTGTTCCACCATTCAGCCGTTCATCAAAGGCCCGTTTATTGCTTTCCTTATAAAACAGAAGTGTTCCCCCGCCATGGAGGTGGAGGAGTAATATCCCGGAAACCCGGAAATTGCCGAACCATTGGAAGGAAGAACGAGATGAACACGACGACTAATTTCAAGAAATCCAGTTTTAAGAATACCGGGAGCGGCTTTCCCGCTCTGTATTTGCTGGCTTTGCTGGCGGCATTGATCATGGCCGGCTGCACCATCGGCGAAGGAAACCCCCGGCTGGGCAGACGCCCGGCGGCTCCGCCCCCGCAGGCCCAGCCCGAACCGACCGCCACGGCCGAGATCCAGACCCTCCGGGCGCAAAACGACGAGTTGCAGAACCGCCTGGGCGAAACCGAGCAGCGGGTGGAATCGCTCAAGCGCGAGCTTTCCGCCGAACAGGAAAAGCAGCGCCGGTTCCGCGAGTCCATGACCACCAACTTCGATCTGCTGGAGCAGTCAGTGGCCCTGACGCTTTCCAACACCATCAACACCCGCAACCCCGGTGAGCAGAAATCCAGGTCTTCCCGGAGCAGTGCCCGCCCCGCCCCGGCCACCAGGCCCGAGCCGGCTGCACAGCCCGCCTCAAAACCAGCTCCCGCCATACCCCAGATACCGACCGTGCCGGCCTCAAAGCCGGAACCGGCTGTGAGCACAGTGCCGTCCACCTTCCGGACATCCTCCACCGGCTGGAGCCAGCCGCTGCCGGGATTCAAGACCCCCGATTCATCCGAATCCCGGACCGAAACCGGAAACCGCAAGGTGACCCTCCGCTCCACGGGCAACGGGCAGACGGAAAGCGTTTCAATGAACGATACCCTTCCCGAAGCGGCTGAAGCGGCTCCGGGTGTGGCTGAGGCCATGGCCTCCCAGCCCGGCGACCCTGACCTGAGCGGGCCCACCAACCCCCGCAAGCTCAGCGCCCATCCCGAGGCCAAGCCTTTGTATGAGCGGGCCTTCGCACACTTTGCCCGCAAGGAGTTCGATCAGTCCATCGTGCTGTTCGAGGACTTCCTGGAGCGCTACCCCGCCGACAACCACAGCGACAACGCCCAGTTCTGGGTAGGCGAGGCTCACCTGAGAATGGGACGGATGGAGCAGGCGGAAGACGCCTACCGCAAGGTTCTGCGCAATTTCGAGCACCGCAGCACCCTGGATGGATACAAGACCCCGGACGCCATTTACCGCCTGGGCCAGACCTTCATGGAGCGGAAGAACCACCGCACCGCCCGGGTGTTCTACGAGGCCGCAGCTGACCGGTATCCGGCCACATCGGCGGGGCGGCGCGCCCAGACCCAGCTGGACTCCATCGTATACAGCACCGCCGCCAAGTAAGCGGCAGGGAACCAGAATTCCTTCCCCCACAACGCCTCCGCTCTCCGATAAGGGCGGGGGCGTCTTTTTTTTGCCCCCGGGGAAAATCCCCCTCCCCGCAGACCCTGACCCCGGCACCCCCGGCATGGGCCGTCAGACTGTTTGAATATTTGGCCCGGTTGTGGAAGGTTTGGTGCAGAGACACCCCCGGGACCTCCGCCGGTCCCGCAGGGCTCGATTTTTTCACCGGAGCGCCGAATGCGAAAAAGTTTCACCCTGATACTGCTCCTGGCCATGGCCTGGGAATGTGTGCTGGCCGATCAGGCGGAACAGCCGCAGCCCCAGGGAAAATGGCTGGTGCTGGACTCCGACGGACTGGAGTTCCTGTTTCAGGCCCGGGATACCGAACTGGCCACCCGGCTCTGGCCGCTGATGCAGGATGACCGGCACTCCATAATGAGCGAGTTGCGGCTGTTTCCGGCGGGCGTTCTGCGGGTGAAACTGCTGCCCACCAGCCAGGATTTTCAGGCGGAAATACCACCCGGGGCCCCCGGAGATGCGCTGGGATTATATTCGCCGGCCAGCCGGACGCTGTTTCTGCGCGCCCCACGGAGTCTTTCCGGCAGCTATTGGGATCTGCGGGGGGTGATGCGGCACGAGCTGGTGCATGGTGTGCTGGATCTGGCCCTGGAGGTGCCCGTTCCGTTGTGGCTGCACGAGGGGCTGGCCATCCTGGTGGCCCACGAGCTCAGCTACCTGGATGACGCGGGCCTGAACGCCCGGGCGGTTTTCGGCGGATTGATACCGCTTTCGCGGCTCATCGCCGGCTTTCCCGCCGACCCCGCCGGGCGGGGGCAGGCCTATTCCCAGGCGGCTTCATTCGTGCGGTTCCTGCTGGCCCGTAACGGCATGACGGGGCTGCACGACCTGCTCAGGGAAATGGACTCGGGGAAGGATGTGTTCCGGGCTTTTTCAACGGTGTACGGGGAGAACCTGCCCACCCTGGAAAATGAATGGCGGGATGGACTGACGGTCCGCTTCTCCTGGTGGACCCTGCTCAGTGCCTCCTCCCTGTTCGTGCTGATTGGCACACCCCTGATTCTGGCCGGGGCGCTGCGCCGGCACCTGGAAAAAAAGAAGCGGCTGACCCAGATGGTGCTACAGGAGGAGATTGAACAGGCCCTGCAGGAGCAGAAGGACAGACCCCTCAACTGATACCGCCGGACCTGGGCGGACAGAGTTTTTCAAGGGATGAATACTATTTCAAGGGTAAATACATGGCAGTATCCTGGCGTATGTTCCGGCGTGTATATCTGCAAGCCCTCTCGAAATATACAATTTGGGGGCTTTGCCCCCCGTTTTTGCCCATGGGCAACTTCAGCCCCCCAGCAGGGGCCGGCACTCTAGACCGCTGCCCCCTGCACCCGCTTTAACGGATCGTAAAATTGTATTCCATTGTTTTGATGGGAGTTGCTGGGGTGAAGGGGTTTACCAATCCCTTCCTGGGGGCGCCGGGTGGCAGCGCCCACCGGCCCGCCGGAGGCATAAATGTTTTTTTTGAGATAGCTTCTAATGGGTGTCCACAGCCAGATACACAGCCAGTTACACAGCCTATTACCCGGCGTATTACACAGCCAGTTACACAGCGTTTTATACCGCGGAGTCCAGGCCGGCGCGCAAAGCCCGCACATAATCCAGCACCTGCCGCCGGGCCTCGGCGGGGCCGGGAGCGGAGAAGATGCGTGAAACCGCGCCGCTGCCCACCACCACGCCGTCGCTGATGGCCCCCACCTGCCGGGCCTGCTCGGGAGTGGATATGCCAAAGCCCACCACCAGGGGGGTGTCCGAGAACCCCCGGAGGCGGTTTACCCGTTCGGCCAGATTTTCCCCCAGCCCCTGGTCGGTGCCCGTAACCCCCTTGAGCGAAACCAGGTAGATGAAGCCCCGGGCCGCCGCGGCTATCCGCCGGGAGTGATCCTCGTCACTGTTGGGAGCATCCAGCAGGACCGGACACAGGCCGGCCTGCCCGCAGATATCCGTCCACTGGCCCGCCTCGTCCACGGGCAGATCGGGAATGATGGCCCCGTCAAGCCCGGCCTGGACGGCGTCCCTGGCAAAGGCCTCTTCCCCATAGCGGAAGATGGGGTTGTAATAGGTCATGGTCACCAGGGGGATTGAGCTTTTTTTGCGGATACGGGCGATCAGGTCCAGATAGTCCCCCAGTCCCCTGAACGACGCCATGGCCCGGGTGGCCGCCGCCTGGATCACCGGACCGTCGGCCACCGGATCGCTGAAGGGAAACCCCAGCTCCACCACGTCAGCCCCGGCTTGTGCCAGCTCGGGCACCAGGCTCTCGGTGAAACCCTTGTCGGGATCACCGGCCATCAGGTATATCACCAGGGCCTTGCGGCCTCCGGCCTTGAGTTCTCCCAGCGCCTTTTCCAGGCGGTTGGACTGCTGCTCGTTCACATTTCCTCCCGGCATGCCCCGGCGGACCGATACCCTCTGCCGCACCGGGAATATTTACCGATAAATGGTGTCTGGCCGCCCCTCATTTGCCCCCCTGGAAGCGGTCCGGTGCCGCCTTGAGCAGGGTGTTCAAATCCTTGTCGCCGCGCCCGGACAGGTTCACCACGATAATCTCCGTGGGCTTCATGGCCGCTGCGACCCGGATGGCGTCCGCGATGGCGTGGGAGCTTTCCAGGGCGGGCAGGATGCCCTCCAGCCGGGACAGCTCGAAGCAGGCATCAATGGCCTGCGCATCGGTCACACTGACGTATTCCACCCGCCCGGTGTCGTTCAGCCAGGAATGCTCCGGCCCGACCCCCGGATAATCCAGCCCGGCGCTGATGGAATGGGCCTCGCTGACCTGCCCGGAGGGCTCCTGGAGCAGATAGCTCTTGGAGCCGTGCAGCACGCCCACCTCGCCCTTCCCGATGGTGGCGGCGTGATGGGGCGTATCAGTGCCCTCGCCGCCGGCCTCCACCCCGCGAATCCTGACCGCGCTGTCTTCCAGGAAGGGGGCGAACAACCCCATGGCATTGCTGCCGCCGCCCACGCAGGCAATCAGCAGATCGGGCAGGCGCCCTTCCTTGTCCATGATCTGCCGGCGGGCCTCCTCACCGATCACCCGCTGGAAGTCCCGCACCATCTCCGGATAGGGATGGGGGCCAGCCACCGAGCCGATGACGTAAAAGGTGTTGTCCACCGTGGCCACCCAGTCGCGCAGGGCCTCGTTCATGGCATCCTTCAGGGTGGCCGAGCCGGAGGAAACACTCCGCACCTCGGCGCCCAGCATATGCATCCGGGCCACATTTGGGGCCTGGCGCTCAATGTCCTTGCTGCCCATGTACACCACGCATTCCAGCCCGAACAGCGCGGCCATGGTGGCCGTGGCCACCCCGTGCATGCCCGCCCCGGTTTCCGCGATCACCCGGTTCTTGCCCAGCCGCCGGGCCAGCAGCACCTGGCCCAGGGTGTTGTTCACCTTGTGGGCTCCGGTATGGTTCAGGTCCTCGCGCTTGAGGTATATCTTCGCCCCGCCGCATTTTTCCGTAAGCCGCCGGGCAAGGTACAGGGGCGAGGGCCGGCCCACATAATCACACAGATAGCCCGCTATCTCCTCCCAGAACCCGGGATCGTTCCTGGCCTGCCGCCAGGCCGCGTCCAGGCTGTCCAGGGGGCCGATAAGCGTCTCCGGGACGAATCGTCCCCCGTAGGGGCCGTAGTATCCGGGTCGTGTGGGTGTTTTTTCCGCTTTCGCAGACATGCTTTTCGGCTCCATGGCGATTGGTTCCGGGCTGCGGGCCGCACCGCAAACCGCGCTGTTTTTTCCCGGCAGGGCCGTTGGGGAACTCCCGGTCCGGGTCAGTATTTATGCTCCAGTTCATCCAGGGCGGTGAAAAAGGCGCTGATAAGCTCATGGTCCTTCTCCCCGGGAGAAAATTCAAGCCCTGAGGAAACATCCACCCCGAATGGATCCACGATCTCAATGGCCTCGATGACGTTCTCCGGGTTCAGCCCGCCGGCCAGAATCACCTTCTTCTTCTCGCTGATCCTGCGGGCCCACTCCCAGTTGGAAATGCGCCCCGTGCCCCCGGAAAGCTCGTGGTCATAGGTGTCCAGCAGCAGGATTTCATCCGGCGCCAGGATCGTCTCCTCCACCTGTGATTCATCCTTGAGCCGGAAGGCCCGGTATCCCCGGCGGTTGAGAGAGGCCAGGCAGTCGTAATCCTGTCCCCCGTGCAGCTGCACCCTGTCCAGGCCGATGGAATCGGCGATCATGTTTATCTCTTTCAGGGGGGTCGTCACGAATACCCCCACCGTTACAATCGTGGGAGAAATGCTGGCGATAATCTTCTCGGCCACATCCGGGGTGATGCCCCGGGGGCTATGGTCATGAAATATGAACCCCAGCGCGTGCGCCCCGCAGGCCTCCGCATGCTGCGCGTCCTCCACCTTGGTCAATCCGCAGATTTTTACCCTCACGCTCATAACCGCACCCTTGTCTCAGGTTTTTATGTTCAGAAGCCCCGTGCCGCCCCCCGGAAGGCCATTCAGGCCCCCCGCAACAGCGCCAGATGGGCCGCGGGGTCCGCCGCCTTCATCAGGGCCTCGCCGATGAGGAATCCGTCCACGCCCGCGGCCAGCAGCCTGTCCACGTCGGCGGGAGTGTGGATGCCCGATTCGGCAATCGCCACCTGTTCATCGGAATAAAGCGGCAGCAGCCGCTCGGTCCGCGCCGGATCGATGGTGAATGTTTTCAGATCCCTGTTGTTTACCCCTATCACAATCGCGCCGGATTTTCCGGCCCGCGCCAATTCCTCCTCGTCGATCACTTCCACCAGGGCGTGAATTCCCACCCGGCGGGTTTCCTCCAGCATCTCCGCCAGCAGGTCCCCGGGCAGGCAGGCCGCTATCAGCAGGCAGGCATCCGCCCCCAGGGAGCGCGCAAAGGCCACCTGCCAGGGCTCCAGCAGAAAGTCCTTTTGCAGCACGGGAATATCCACGGCCTCGCGGACCAGGCCCAGCATGCCGGTATCCCCGCCGAAGAACGGCCCGTCGGTGACCACGCTGATGGCCGCCGCGCCTCCCCCGGCATAGGCCCGGGCCTGCCGGGGCGTGTCCCCATGCCAGTCGAAGGCCCCCTTGGAAGGCGAGCGCTTCTTGATCTCGGCGATGATGTTTACCCCCGCACCGCCCTGCCGTTCTGCACCCCGCCGCCCCGTTCCCCGCGGGCGTGCACCCTTGAGCGCTCCGGTGAAATCCCGCGCCGGGGGCAACCGTGCGGCCCGCTCCAGGGCCTCCTCGCGGGACAGCTCCTTTTTCAGCGCGGCCACCTCCTCGCGCTTTTTTTCCATGATTCTTAGCAGGATGTCGTTCATGGGGGCGTTTCTTATCCGGCCTGGGTTTTACGGGAGGCGGTGTAGGCGGCCACCTTTTCCAGCACTTTGAGGGCCGCACCCGACTTCAGGGTCTCGCGGGCCATTTCCACCCCGGCGGCAATGGAATCGGCCTTGCCGCCCACATAGATGGCCGCCCCGGCATTGAGCACCACCATGTTTTCCTGGTGCGCGGGGCCCTGGCCTTTGATCACGGAGCGGGCGGTGGCGATGGATGTTTCCTTGTCGGGCAGGGTCAGCTCGGCCAGCGGCACCGGCTCCATGCCAAAGTCCTGGGGCCTGATCTCGTAGGTGCTGATATCTCCCTTGTTCTGCTCCACCACATGGGTGGGGCCGCTCAGGGTTATCTCGTCCATGCCGTCTGAGCCGTGCACCAGCAGCGAGCGCTGGCAGCCCAGCCCCACCAGGACGTTGGTGAACAGCTCGGTGTTCTGGCGGCGGTTGACCCCCATCAGGTAGAACTCCGCGGCCAGGGGATTGGTCAGCGGACCCAGATAGTTGAATATGCTGGGGACGCCGATGTCCTTGCGGGGGCCGATGGCGTGCTTCATGGACTGATGGAAGTGCGGCGCGAACAAAAAGGTGAACCCGTTCTCATCCACCCCGTGGATGGCGTCCGCCGGAGAGATATCCAGGTTCACGCCCAGCCCTTCCAGAATGTCCGCGCTGCCGCACATGCCCGTCATGGCCCGGTTGCCATGCTTGGCAATGCGCAGGCCCGCGCCCGCGCACACCAGCGCGGCCAAGGTGGAAACATTGAGCGTGCGCAGGGAGTCCCCGCCGGAACCCACGATATCAACCAGGGGGCGGTTCTTCACCTCCAGGTGAAAGGCCTTGGCGCGCATCACATATGCCGAGCCGGTTATCTCGTCCTGGGTTTCCCCCTTCATGTGCAGGGCCGTCAGGTAGGCTCCGATCTGCGCCGGGGACCAGTCCCCGGTCATGATGCCCTCCATGGCCAGCGCAGCCTGATCGCGGCCCAGGTTGTTGCCGCCGGCGACATGCTTGATGAAATCCTGGGGTGTCTGCATCTCGTTCTCCTTTTTCACCGCATAAGGTAAAAACCCTGCCCCGCGCCCGGCCCCGGGCGAAAAATATTCTGCAAAAAATATTCACTGGCTGAAGGGTCTAGAACAGGCTACACCGTAATTATCGAAACCTTCAACCATCTTGGTTGTTTTTGCCCCTCCCCCAGGGCCCTTATAATAAATCGGTTCCGGAGGGCAGATACCGGAGGGCAGGTAATTGCGTTCCCGCGTAAATGCCCAAACCTGCCTGGACATTTGAGCCAAATCCGAAACAAGATCCGCGGGTCAGAATACGGCCCTGAACAGCCCTTTTATTTTGACTTTCCAGGCTGATTGGTGCTAAATAATGCTATAGAATACAGTCAGTTCTGCTGATATTCCGGGACGCATAAAGGGATTTCCACAACAGGTGTATACATGGGAAATACGGCGATAAACCCCGGAATGGGTCGTTAATGGCCGGAAGGAGCTTCAGGTTCATCCGGGAGCAGCGCCCCCTCCTGGTTGCCTTGGTGAACAACAAGGGAGCAGCCAAAAATGGGAAAAACAATCAAAACGGTCATCCTGATAGTAGCCATGTCAATGCTGGCGGCCCTGGCAGCCGGTTGCGCACCCGGCGATGATGGCGGAGCTGCGAATGATCAAAAATCCGGCAGTGCGTGCGTGGTGGGGTCATCCACGGTTGGCAGCTGTACTGTGCTCTAAGGATATGCCCCCAGTCAAATTCAAAAACCTGCACAAGGAGTCTCTCCATGAAACTCAAACTGGGTTATCTGACTGCAATGGCCGTATTCGGATTCACCACCATAGCCCTGGGCCTGGGCGGACTGCTATCGGGCGACACCATAACCGAGGAATGGATTACCAACCTGGTAACAGAACTTAACGGGAAGATAGAAACGGTTTTGGGCGGCTCCGGAATCGAGGTGACCAAATCCAACAACTCTGTTTCAATCGGTATCGGCACCGGCGCGGTCACCAGCACCCACCTGGCGGCCAATTCAGTTGGATCCTCTGAAATAGCCACCGAGTCTGTCGGCACCAGCGAGGTCATCAATAATTCCCTGACCGCCGAAGACCTGCAGGATGCGGCCGGGGTGGATTTCATCAATGACCTCAACACCCACACCATCGGCAGCAACAGCTATGCCGCCAACGTCATCGGAATAAGCCTCAACGCACCTGCCAGCGGCTACATCGTGGTAAACATATCGGGGACCTTGTTGTTACAGCATCGAACAGGCAATGACACCACCATTGTCTGGTCCATCGGGGATAATTCGATTGTATTGGGGGATTTTGGCACTGGAACAGCAAGCATTCCCAGCGCAGCCCCCACCGGGAACTATTATTTTCCCCTTTCGGGAACCTACACCGACACCGTTTTAAGCGGCAACAATACCTATTATCTGAATGTGTACAGGTACAGCGGCTCCAACGCCTACCCCAACTACCTTTATAAACCGGCTATCAACGCCATGTATGTGCCCAATCGTTATTGAGGGATCATCCTCCCCGGGATGTGCTAAGCTTTTCTGGCAGCAGGTCACCAATTCAGAGCAACCACATCCAGCCGCCGGGGCAGCACTTTGGACCAATACTACGCCAGCAGGAACAAACCCGCGGGAACGCATCCCCGCCGTGTGACGGCCCGCAAAAGGGCCCACCGGGGAAGACCGTCATGAGCGCGGAGAAAAAAATGAGAACAGCCGACGGGGCCGGCTACCGCTCCGGATTCGTGTGCCTGGTGGGGCGGCCCAACGTGGGCAAATCCACCCTGATGAACCGCCTGGTGGGCTCCACGGTTTCCATCGCCACCCCCAAGCCGCAGACCACCCGCACCCGGATCATGGGAGTGCTGCACGGGGAGGATTACCAGGTGGTGTTCATTGATACGCCCGGCATCCATCAGGCGTTCTCCCCCCTGAACAAGCGCATGGTGGGCTATGCCCTGGGGGCTTTGTCCGACGCGGACCTGTGCTGCGTGCTGGTGGAACCCCGTCCCTCGCCCGGCGCACCGCCCGGCCCGGAGGAGCAGCTTTTGCTGGACCGGGTGCGGGAGGCCGGCCGGCCGGCCCTGGGGCTGGTGAACAAGGTCGATGCGGCCGGCGGGGAGCAGGTGCTGGCCACCCTGTCCGCCCTGCACGACACCGGACTGTTTGCCGAGGTGCTGCCCGTTTCGGCCCTCACCGGGCACAACCTGGAGCGGCTGATGCAGCTGATCCTGGAACGCCTGGAACCCGGCCCGGAATACTTTCCGCCGGGGCAGATATCCGACCAGGGCCGGGAAACCATGATCGGAGAACTGATCCGCCAGGCCCTGATGACCCGCACCCGGGACGAGGTGCCCTATGGCGCGGCGGTGCGCGTGGAAAGCCTGGAGGAACGCACCCAGGGAGAGCCCCTGCTGGTGGTGCACGCGAGCATATTCGTGGAACGGGATAGCCAGAAGGGCATCGTAATCGGCAAGGGCGGAAAAATGCTAAAGGCCATCGGCTCGGAGGCCCGCCAGCGCATTGAGAACCTGCTGGGAGTGAGGATATTCCTGGAACTTAATGTGCGGGTGCTGGACCGCTGGAGCGAGGACCCCCGCCGCCTTACAGAACTGGGCTACCCGGAGGACTAGGCTGTATCTGAAAACTGATTTTGGTGTTCTGTCTGAAATCCAGGTGAAGGTCGTCCCTTTGGAATTCCCCCCAAGGGATCACAACGAGCTGACACCTATAAGAAGTACGGTATCATGGCGTTAGCGGTGGCCACGCCATTATTTCAGCTGCGGGGGGCCGCAACCCCTGCCGGGGGTGTGCAGACTGCGCCCCCATCATATCCCGGCTTTTCAGACAGAACTCCGGCCCGCAGCCGCCCTAATCCCCCTCGGACAGGCGAAGCAGGTCGTTCAGGCGGCGAAACGGCGTGGGCCGCAGCAGGTACAGCCCCTGCTCGCAGCCCAGCGCGCACTGGGTATACAGGGCCATCTGAGCCTCCTGGGCGGCATAGGCGCTGACCTGGGGACGGCGCACGGCGATATCCTCCAAAAGACGCACCGCGTAGCTGGGGCTGATGGCCCGGCGCACCTGATCCACCACAGGGAACTCGGCCCAGCACAGGACATCGGTGAGCACGGCGCTCTTTACGTCGAACAGCAGCCGGCTCAGGGAGGTGCGGTCCATGCCATATACCAGATGCCGCAGGGGAAGCAGCTTTTCGATGAGATGCTGGCGGTGCCCCCACAGAAACTCCGCGTAAAGCAGCACCCAGTCATTGAGGCGCCCCGGGGGCAGCTTGCCGGAGCGGGCCAGCGGCACCATGGTCCGGGTGAGCTCAATTTCCAGCCGGGCGCCCTCGCCCTCGTCCAGCTGCACCTTCTCGGTGCGCTCGCGCAGCATAACCGGCATGGACTCCAGCCAGCGGGTGCGGGAGGTGCTGTCCAGGGATTCGGCCACGGCGGCCAGGGTGGGAGGCTCCACCCGGGCCTGCTGGAACAGGCGCATCAGGTCCTGCAGGTCGCGCTCGGAAAGCACCCCCACCATCCGCACCCAGGGCAGGCGGTGCTTCCCCCAGCCGGTGGCCCGAAAGATGCCCTGCCGGTTGGGAGACCCCCCCCCGGGCATGGCCATGCCCGCCGCGGCCAGACGCATCATCCATTGCCAGGCGTGGGGGGTTATCCCCAGCATCCACTCCAGGTGCCCCTCGTCGGTGTTGGCCAGCTGGCGCAGCACCAGCCCGCCGCCTTCCAGCCGTTTGGTCACCGCGTCAATGGCATCGGCGGGAATCTGCTTGACGGCGGCCAGATGCCACTTGAAGGAGTCGTCCCCGAAGCTCTCCCAGAGCCTGGCCGAGTCGCTGAACAGGGCCCGGAACAGATCTCCCAGAAAACGCTCCTGCCCGGAGCGGGACAGGCGGCGCAGATTATCCGCCGTCTTGGCCCCCAGCACCACCAGCACCTCCAGGGCCTTTTCCCCGTTGATGAGCAGCCTGACCACCGTGGGCGGTCCGTCCTTGGCGGCGTGGGACTCCAGCTCCTCGGCACCGGCCTGCCGGATCATCATGCCCACCGGACGCTGAAACATCCGGTTGGGAGTCAGCCCGTCATTCTTGCCCAGGTAGGTCTGCAGCCATGCGTTGAACATTGCCTCGGACAATTCCTTTCCTCTCTCCATGCCGGGCGGCGGGGGGGGTGGCTCCCACTGGGGGCGGCACAGGTAGGCCCCCTCGTTGATGGAAAACAGCGCCCGCTGGGTGCTCTTCTGGGTCACCCGGTCCTCTATCATGTCCCGGCCCTGGGCCGTCACCAGGAGCCGTAACTGGAAATCGCGGCCCTGGGGAACCTTGAAGAACCCCGTGGCCATGGTGTACTTCACTTCTCCTTGCAGATGATGGGCCGTGAAGCCGGTCACGTTGGGTGAAATCTGCAGCGACCGCAGCCGCGAGCGCCGCTTGGCCACAAAGTTGAACGGCTCCATGGCCGCCGCCACGGCCTGCTCCATCATGCGCTGCATCCCCATGCGCTGCATCCCCATACGCCTTGTGGCCAGCCGGCTCAGGGCGTCGGTATCGTTGCGCGAAAGCGCCAGCACGAACTGCAGCCCCCCCTGCTCCGCCATTCCGGGCAGCATCACCGTTTCCACATCGCTGAAGCGCAGCTTGATGGTATTGGTGGTGGACAGCGTAACCTCGCCCAGGTTCACCGCCACTCCCGAAAGGTTGGTGATGGTGGTGGCCAGCGCCGTCATCACCGAGCGGGAGAAAAATCCGAAATATGTATCAAATTCCATCGGGCGTTCGTTCCTGGTGTGGGCCGGCGGCGGCGTTCATGCCCCCTCATTACAGCCCCCTCATTACAGCACAGAATATACCA
>JAOUPZ010000230.1 GCA_029879595.1 Deltaproteobacteria bacterium
CCGCCCCAGGTAGCCGTTGAGGATCAGCATGCCCTTGGTGTGTATTCTCCCGGACAGGTCCGCCTCGCGCTCTATGTTTATCAGGCCCCGGCGCCCCGCGTAGGCCTGGGCGGTGATGCGCGTGGGGATGCCGAAGGACACCCGGCCCACCTGGTAGACCGCCAGCCCGTTCACCTGCCCCACCTTGGCGCCCCTGCAATCCAGCAGGATGGTGCCCTCGCTGATCTCCCGCTTGACGAATTCCTCAATCTTGCCGTGGCGGGCCTGCTTGAGCTTCAGGGCCATCTCCACAATTTCCCGGGTCAGCTCGGTCTGGCCGGCCTTGCGGGCCACCAGGTCCGACTCGATCAGCACATCAACCAGTTCGTTCACCTGGGCCGACAGCCGGTTCTGGTGCGAGACCCGGCGGCTGGCCTCCTCCACCACCCGGGCCAACGCCCCGTCGCTAACCGGCAGCAGGCTGTTGCGCCGGGCGTGAAAGTCCAGATAGCGCACCAGCTGATCCATGGTGTCCTGGGTCCGCACCAGCGTGGCCGAAAAATCCGCATGCACCTTGAACAGCCCCGCAAAGTCGTCATCGTAGGCATAGAGCATCTGGATCAGCATCTCCTCGCCCACAACGATCACCTTGGTATCTATGGAGATGGCCTCGGGCTCAAGGTGCGCCGAGGAGCGCAGCCCCATCTCGGAAAGCTGGTCGCGCAGCACTATCTGGCCGGTGCGCAGGGCCCGCTTCATGGCCACATAGGCCAGGGGATACAGGAGCAGGTCCTGGGCGTGCAGGATCAGGTATCCCCCCGAGGCCTGGATCAGGCTGCCCCCGCGGATCTGGTTGAAGTCCGTCTTGAGCACCCCCTGCTCCTCGATGAAGTCCACCCCGCCGATGAGATTGGTGAAGTTGGGATTGTCCTCCACCAGCACCGGCGCCGAGTTGTGCCCCGCCCGGTTGACCAGCACGTTCACCTTGCAGTTGCGGGCAAACTGCTGGCGCATGGCCTGCATCTGGGGCATGGCCCCGAAGGGGGCCGAGCCGGATTCGGAGAGAAACAAAAAGCGCTTGTCGATGATCTCCTCCTCCAGTGCACTCAGGAAGTCGGCCAGTCCGGCGTGGTCCTCCACGCGCTGGCGGACGCCCCCCATATAGACATGCACCAGGGCCCGGATGGAGCGCTCCAGATACTGCTCAATGGTGTCACGGCGCTCCTTTTCGATCTCCATCACCCTGGGGTTGATCTCCCCCATGCGGCTCAGCACCTCGCGCCGCTTGTTGTTGATGGCCTCGCGCTCCTCCACCCCCAGGGCGATGAAGTCCGCGTCGTTCATGGGTTTGCCGTCTTCCTTCAGGGGAATCAGTGACAGCCCGTGGGAGGATGACTGAACGAACAGGCCCTTTTGCTGGGCCAGTTCCTCCACCTGCCGGGTCAGCTCCTGGGCGCGGTTGTTGAAGTCCTCGTTGATTTCCTGCAGATGGGCCTTCACCGCCTGCTGCTCCATCAGCTCGGGAATCTGCTTATCCAGGGTCTTCAGCAGTTCGTCGATCAGGCTGTTCAGATGCACCCCGCTGCCCGGCGAAAGGTACAATACCCCCGGACGGTGGGGATCGGAAAAATTGGGAGTGATGCTGATATCCTGGCCGGGCGGTTCCTTGGCGGCATAGTCGCGCGTCATCTGCTCCACCATGGTGGTCTTGCCGCTGCGGGAAACACCGGCCACCGTGATGTTGAAAAAGGGCCTTTTCAGGGCCAGCCCGAACTCCACCGCCCCCATGCCCCGCTCCTGTCCCGGCAGCGAGGGCGGGGAGTCATCAGGAGCGGCGCGGTTGATTTCCTTTTCTGTGCAGGCGCAGGTAAGCGCCAGCGGGGGCAGGCTTTTTTCGTTCATGGTCATATGTTCCGCCTAGTCTTGTTCCGCCTCAGTTCTGTCTGATGAGCCAGAATATTATGGCCTGGCCATCGCCAACACCCTGATACAGCGCTTTTTATGGGTGCGAAGCCGTGGTGATCCCTTTGGGCGAATTCCACAGGGACTGCCTTCCCTTAGGCTTCAGGCAGTACACCCAAATGAGTTTTCAGACACAGCCTGGTTTTGTTTCCGCCTGGTATTATTACCCCTGCCCCGCCGGGCTGTTTTCAACCCGGTGCGGCACAGGCCAGGGCAAGCTGTTTCATTCACACCAAGGCTATCAACATCCCGAATAAAATATCAATCACGGGCCTTGGTTTTCCCCGGCCGGACCGGCCCGGGAACGAGTCGAGTTTTCCCGCCGGATGTGATAAATTACAGACATAAGGAAAGAAACACAGTGAAAGGCGGATTTCCGATGCGCATGCGCTCGGGTCCGAAAGGGAGGATGTCCGTTTTCCAGGGCCCGGCGCCATCAGGGGAGGGCCGGACATGAACACCCCCAAAGCTGTTTTTCCCATACGACATTCCGGGGGGCTGCTGCGGGCAGGGCCGGTAGCTGAGAAATTAGCTGAGAAATTAGCTGAGAAATCAGCAGTCCCATTAGCAGGCGCGCTGGCGGCGCTGTTGATTTTGATGCTTTCGCTGCTGCCCATAATGCTGACCGCCGGCTGCGGAAAAAGCGAAGAAAAGACCTCCCCCGCCAAGACTCCACCCACCTGGGAATGGACCCTCCAGAACGGCACTGCCGCCGAGGATACCGCCTATGACATCGCGGCCGGGCCGGACGGCGGCATATACCTCACGGGCCGAACCAGGGGCAGCCTGGACGGCAACACCAGCGCGGGAAGCAGCGATATCTTCATCACACGCTACGACACGGACGGCAACCGCCTGTGGACCGTGCAGCCCGGCACCCCCTATGTGGACCTGGGACTGGCCATCGCGGTGGATTCCACGGGCAATTCATATGTGACGGGAACCACCGATGGCGGGCTGGACGGCTACCCCCCCAAGTATGAGCGGGAACTTTTCATCACCTGCTACGACAGCAACGGCACCCGGCAGTGGACTGTGCAGACGGGAACCACGCTGGCCGATGACATCGGATACGGAGCCGCGGTCGGCCCCGGCGGTGACGTCTGGGTCACCGGGTTCACCGGAGGCAACCTGGACAACAATACCAACGGCGGCTATGGCGACCTGTTCCTCACCCGCTACGATGCTGCCGGCAACCGCCTGTGGACCGTGCTCCAGGGCGCGGGTGCCCGGGAATGGGGCACCGGCGTGGCCGTGGACTCGGCCGGTAACGCCTATGTGACCGGGATTGACGACGGCGGCTTCGGGGGCAACATGAACGCCGACTGGTACGATATCCTGGTTTCCAAGTTCGATCCGGGCGGTAACCTGCTGTGGACCGTGCGGCAGGGCACCCAGTACTGGGACGAGGGCACGGGGATAGCCGTTGACCCGGATGGGAACGCCTATGTCACCGGGTCCACCTCCGGCGGACTGGAGAACAACAACAACCGGGGCGGCACGGATTTCTTCATCAGCAAATTCAATCCGGACGGCACCCTGCTGTGGACCGTGCAACATGGCACCAGGAACGCAGACACAGGCACCGGGATCGCGCTGAATTCAGCCGGGGATATTTTCGTCACCGGGTACACCTACCCCTGGGACGCATCGGTGCCGCGCGCGGTCTTCACCGCCAGGTTCAGCCCCGGCGGAGCGCTGCACTGGATGGACATCCGCAGCGCTGACATGGACTCCGAGGCCACCGCCGTCACCGTGGACGCCGCTGATAATGCCTATGTGACCGGGTTTACCGAGGGCGGCCTGGACGGCAATACCAACCAGGGACTCACCGACTTCTTCCTCATGAAGTACCTGCCCTGAAAGCCGGGAGGCAGGAAGGAAGGACGGCGGCCAGGCGGAAATAATCAATCCCCGGCAACGGCGCGGGGCATTTTCCCGGCAGGGCGGTAAAACCGCTCCAGCAGTTCCCCGGTCCGTGTCAGGGCCTTGGCAAAGGAGTGCTCCTTGATCTCCTCATAGCCCCTGATCAGGTCCGGCACCGCTGCAATTTCCACCGCCTGGGAATGGTTCCCGGCATCCAGATCCAGCAGCAGTTCACCGATAAGGTTCCGGTACCAGTCCGCCAGCCCCCGCTCCCAACGCCGGTGGGCGCTGGAGTTGAAGGGGTCAAATACGCTCCCCCGGAGCCCACGCAGCCTATACAGCAGCCCGAACAGCCCCATCACCCAGCCTCCCAGGCGGAGTTTGCGCTTCAGGCCCAGCCGCCGCAGGAAGGGCGGCAACAGGTACACCCGGCGCCTGAGCCGCCCCTGGTATGAAGCGCGGACTCCCGTCCAGGTTTCGTCCTGGATCCACAGCCGGGCCACCTCATATTCATCCTTGACCGCTAGCAGCTTGAACAGCCAGCGGGCCACGGCCTGCCGCAGTTCCCTGCGGCCCGGCACCGAGCGGTTTTCCATCCGGGCTACTTGTGCCACAAACTCCAGATATTCACCGGCCAGTTCCGGACCCTGGTAGAGCATCAGTTCGGCCAGACGGGGATAAACCACCGCGCCTGTCTCCCCGATAAACAACCCCAGGGAAAGCTCGCCGAACTGACGCTCCAGCTCCTCCAGGGCCAGCAGGGCCTGCACCCCCCGGCCCGGCGCGAACCTGCGGAGCCGTTCGCGGGCCTCCCCGGCCGGGTCCTCGCCGGGGGCGGCGGGGGTGATCAGTCCCGCCGTATCCACATGGCGTCCTTCCAGCACCGCCCGCAGGGACTCCGGTTCCGCCACGGCGCGGCGGCCCCAGCGGAAGGCTTCCAGGTTGTGCTCCACAGCCACCTCGTTCAGACGGATCGCCTGCTCAATGCTGGCGGCCTCCAGGGGTAACAGCCCGGCCTGGTAGGCGGTGCCCAGCAGGAAGGTGTTGGCGTGCATGCTGTTTCCAAACAGGGCCTCCGAGGCCTCCTCGGCGTCGATGTATATGTTCTTCCGGGGGGTGGTGAAGCGGTTCAGCCGTTCCCGCAGGGTATCCTGGGGGGGGAAGTTCACATGGGCATCGGTAACGGTGGCCGCGGTGCTGGTGGGGCGGGTGTTTACCACGGCCCGGGTGCGTCCGGGGCGGAACCGGTTCAGGTTCGGTGCGGCGGTTGATGCCAGGATGTCGAAGCCCAGCAGCAGGTCCGCCTCCCCGGATGATATGACACTGGAACGCACG
>JAOUPZ010000232.1 GCA_029879595.1 Deltaproteobacteria bacterium
CACTATTTTGGTGCTATTCTGACAGTGCTGATCAAACGGTGCTGATCAAACGGTGCTGCTTTAATGGAGCACGGCCCGGGAAAACCATGCTGAAATTTTCCAGAAAAGTGGACTACGGCCTGATTCTTTTAAGCAAGCTGTGCGCTGAGCCGGAGGCTTCAAGCGCGCGTGAGATGGCGGCACGCTACCGGCTGCCGCAGCCCATGGTGGCGAACATTCTCAAGGCGCTGGCCGGAGCTGGCATCCTGGATTCGACCCGGGGAGCCCAGGGGGGCTACGAGCTGGCCCGCCGCCCCGAGCAGATATCGCTGGCCGATGTGGTGGAGGCCCTGGAGGGCCCGTTCTCGCTGGTGGAGTGCATTTCCGGGGGACCCGAACAGCACGGCGGCGGGGAGGGACCACCCCCCGGCGAAAAGTCCGCCTGCAAGTTCATCTCCCTGTGCCCCACCCATGATCCGCTGCACATGGTGCACAGGAAGTTCACCGAGTTCATGTCCGGTCTGACCATCGACCAGATCAGCGAATCCCGCAAGGCCGCCCCCGCATCCGGGCCGCCCGGGAGCTGAGGCAGGGCGGAGAAACCAGCCGCCAGCTGGGCAGGCCCCCATGAGCACGGCAATAAATGAAGCGAAAACAATAGCGGCCCGGAGCCGCCGGCAAAGACCATAGAGACCACAGAGACCACAGAGACCATAAAGACAATAGAGACCGCAGGGAATTTACAGGATACCAAGAATGAAAACGCCGATTTACCTCGATTATCACGCCACCACCCCGGTTGACCCACGGGTGCTGGAAACCATGCTGCCCTACTTCACCGAAAAGTTCGGCAACGCGGCCAGCCGCAACCATTCCTTCGGCTGGGCCGCCGAGGAAGCAGTGGAGGCGGCCCGGGAACAGGTGGCCCAGGTCATCGGAGCCAGCGCCAGGGAGGTGATTTTCACCAGCGGCGCCACCGAATCGGACAACCTGGCCCTGGTGGGGGTGGCGGAGTTCTACCGGGAAAAGGGCGACCACATAATCACCAGCCCCCTGGAGCACAAGGCCGTGCTGGACACCTGCAACATGCTGGAACAGCGTGGTTTCCGGGTGACCTATCTGGACGTGGACCGCCAGGGGATGATTGACCTGGACCAGCTCCGGGACAGCATCACCGACAAGACCATCCTGGTCAGCCTGATGGCGGCCAACAACGAGATCGGCACCATTAACCCGCTGGGCCGGATTGGCGCCATCTGCCGTGAAAAGGGCGTGCTGTTCCACACCGACGCCACCCAGGGCGTGGGCCACATGCCCCTGGATGTGGAGGAGATGAACATCGACCTGGCCTCCTACAGCGGCCACAAGATATACGGCCCCAAGGGCGTGGGCGCATTGTACGTCAGGCGCCGCAACCCCCGCGTGCGGCTCAGCCCCATTATCCACGGCGGCGGGCACGAGCGCGGCATGCGCTCCGGAACGCTCAATGTGCCGGGCATCGTGGGCTTCGGCAGGGCCGCCGAGATCATGCGGGTGGACTACGACAAGGAACAGGCGCATCTGATTGAACTGCGGGACCGGCTCCACCAGGGCCTGGCCCGTGAGCTGGAGCAGGTGCACCTGAACGGCCACCCCACCGAGAGACATCCGGGCAACCTGAACATCAGCTTTGCCTATGTGGAGGGCGAGAGCCTGCTGATGGGCATCAGCGATATCGCCGTATCCTCCGGGTCCGCCTGCACATCGGCCAGCCTGGAGCCCTCCTATGTGCTGCGGGCGCTGGGAGTGGGCGATGAACTGGCCCATTCCTCCATCCGCTTCGGCATCGGGCGCTTCACCACCATCGAGGAAGTGGACTATACGATCCGCCGGGTGGTGGAGGAGGTATCCCGGCTCAGGGAGCTTTCCCCCTTATGGGAAATGGCCCAGGAGGGAATCGACTTATCAACCGTGAAATGGAGTGCGCATTAGGGCATACCTATTAACAACAGCCGGCCCGGCATTTTGGCCGGCACTGAAACTCATACAGGTGGAACATGGCTTATAGCGACAAGGTGATAGATCACTACAAGAACCCCCGCAACGCGGGCAGCTTCTCCAAGGAGGAGGAAAACGTCGGAACAGGGGTGGTGGGCGCGCCCGAGTGCGGCGACGTCATGAAGCTCCAGATCAAGGTGGAAAACGAAAGAATAGTGGACGCGCGCTTTAAGACCTTCGGGTGCGGCAGCGCCATTGCCTCTTCCTCCCTGGCCACCGAATGGGTCAAGGGCAAGACCCTGGACGAGGCCATGACCATCCAGAACACGGAAATCGTGAAGGAGCTTTCCCTGCCTCCGGTGAAGATCCACTGCTCCGTGCTGGCCGAGGACGCCATCAAGACCGCCATTGCCGATTACCGGAAGAAGCAGGATGGGTCCTCCGGGGGGGAGTGACCTTCCGGCGGATTGAAACCGGCAGAGGACACGCGCCTGTATGGACTGCATGAACAAGCCGTTGCGGCCTTCCGCTTCGGATGGCGAGGATTATTTCCGGCTTTTCGGCCTGCCCCGGAGCTATGCCATTGACAGGGCTTCCCTGGATTCGGCCTACGAGGAGCTGAGCCTGAGCTGCCATCCCGATTTCTTCGCCGCAGCGCCCGCCCCGGAGCTGGCCGCGGCCCGGGCCAAAAGCACGCTGGTCAACGAGGCCTACCGGGTGCTGTCCTCGGACAGCCTGCGCGCGGAATATCTGCTGGGGCTGCTGGCCGCCGGGCGAAGCCTGGATACAAGGGCCCTGCCCGAGGGCTTCCTCATGGAAATGCTGGAACTCCAGGAGGAACTGGACGAACTTTTCCCTCCGGAAAGCCCGCCCGCCACCGATGGACCCCAAGCCGGTCAGGCGCAGCGGATGCGCGGACTGGTGAAGGAACGCCTGGAAAGTCTGCTCGAAGAACGCCGGAAGCTGTTTGCCGGCGCCGGCGAATCCCCGGATGAACAGATACTGAGGGGCCTGCAGACCAACCTGAACTGTGAAAAATACCTGAACCGCCTGCTGGAAAGGCTGGAGATAATAGAGCAGTGAGTGAACTCGAAACCATTATCGGAATAGACCTGGGAACCACCAACAGCCTTGCGGCCACCGTGCTGGAGCACGGCCCGGAGGCCCTGCGCCCTCCCGGCGCAGAAGCCATCATGCCCTCGGTGCTGAGCCGCTCGGGGCAGGGCTGGCTGGTGGGGGCCGCTGCCCGCGAGGAAAGGACCCGCTCGCCGGAAACAACCGTATACTCGGTCAAGCGCCTCATGGGCCGGGACGCGGAGTATCTGGCCGACGAGATTGCGCGGCTCCACTATCGGGTGGAACCGGCCATGCGGGGCCTGGTCCGGGTGCGCATCGGTGAGGAGACCTTCACACCCCAGGAGCTTTCCGCGGAACTGCTGCGGGAGATAAAGCGCCGCTCCGAGGAGGCCCTGGGCCACCCGGTGGCCAAGGCCGTCATCACCGTGCCCGCCTATTTTGACGACTCCCAGCGCCAGGCCACCCGTGACGCCGGGCGGATCGCCGGGCTGGATGTGGTGCGCATCATCAACGAGCCCACCGCCGCCGCCATCGCCTACGGGTTGGATCAGAAGAAATCCGGCCTGGTGGCCGTGTACGACCTGGGCGGCGGCACGTTCGACATCTCCCTGCTTTCCCTGTCCGGCAAGGTGTTCAAGGTGCTTTCCACCCACGGTGATACCCACCTGGGTGGGGACGACTTCGACCGGCTGCTGGCCGAGGAACTGCGGCAGCGGGTGCTGGCGGAGCATCCGGGGGCCGAGCTGGACTCACCCCTGGCCGCAGCGCTTTTGCTCAAGACGGCCGAGCTGTTGAAGATTGATCTTTCCCGGGCCCTGGAAACCGGCTATGAGCTGGATCTGCCCGGCCAGGGACTGCGGGCCTCCGGGCGCATGACCCGCGAGGAATTGAACGAACTGATCGCCCCGTTGGTGGAAAGGACGCTGGACTCCGCCCGGCAGGCTCTCAAGGCCGCCGGGAAATCGGCGGAGGAAGTACAGGACGTGGTGATGGTAGGCGGCTCCTCCAGGGTGCCCCTGGTGCGCGAGGAGGTGGAACGGTTCTTCGGGCGGCGGCCCAATATCTCCATCAACCCGGACGAGGTGGTGGCGGTGGGGGCGGCCATCCAGGGTCACCTGCTGGCCGGCGGCCGGCGCGACTTCCTGCTGCTGGACGTGATTCCGCTTTCCCTGGGTCTGGAAACCCTGGGAGGCACCTTCAGCAAACTGATCATGGGCAATACCACCCTGCCCGCCCAGGCCGGCGAGCTGTTTACCACCCATGTGGACAACCAGACCGGGGTGGACGTGAACATTTACCAGGGCGAGCGGGAGTTCGTAAAGGACTGCCGCAGCCTGGGTCGGTTCCGGCTCAAGGGCCTTCCCCCCATGCCTGCCGGGCTGCCCCGCATCAACGTATCCTTTGAGGTGGACGCCAACGGCATCCTCACCGTCAGCGCCCGCGAGGAGCGCAGCGGCACCGAGGCCTCCATCGAGGTGATTCCCTCCCACGGGCTCACCGGCGAGGAGATCGACAGGATCATGGAGGACTCCTACGAGCACGCCATGGATGACCTGAACGAAAGACAGATGGTGGAGTTCCGGAACATGGCCGATGCGGTGTTCAGGGGCATTGAGAAGGCCTGGGAGGATGCCGAGCGGATGCTTTCCTCCGAGGCCACCGGGATGATCCGCCAGCAGATGGACAAGGTGCGCCAGGTGGCCCAGGGCTCCGATCCGCTGGCCCTGAAACGCGAGATGGACCTGCTGGGCAGAATGACGCAGCCGCTGGCCGATGCCATTATTTCCAAGGCGGCGCTGACGGAGCTGCGGAAGTTCTACGAGGATACCGGCTCCGGGCCGGAATCGGGATGATTGAAATAACAACGAATACCAGATATACTTCCATATCAGACAGTTCAAAAACCGCAAATCCCAAGACAGGGAGCAGTTTATGCAGGCGCAGACAGCTTACAGCCCGACCGGGCCGGGTAGGGCCGGTTTTCTGAGGGACCGGGGCCTTCCGGGGTTCCTGGGGGCCAGGGCTCAGGCTGATCTCCAGGCAGATTTCCAGGCAGATTTCCAGGCATCGGGCCA
>JAOUPZ010000231.1 GCA_029879595.1 Deltaproteobacteria bacterium
ACGTCCGGTTGATAGAACATGCCGAGGACTATCTTCTGGAACCTGTGTTCGGCTACATGGAATCACAGGGGCTGGTGGAAAAGGGCCCGGACAACTACTACCGCCTCAAACCGCTGGGAAGGGCCGCCCTGATCCTTTCAAAACTGCTGCAGCGTTCGTATATCTGCCATTTCAACGTTTATTCCGCCGTAAATCTGGCCGAGGGAACCTTTGCCGATATGAGCCAGGACGATCCGGAGGATGCGGACTATACGGACCTCAGGGTTGCCGTGGCCCAGTACAAGGGGATTGATCCCTACCGCATGGTGTTTATTTCCATGCTGGCCGGGGACATGTTTTTCGACGATCAGGAATGGCGTCACCATCTGCTTCCCGGCTCCAGCTTTTTCAGTGAAATGGAGGAAATTGTGAATTCCCAGGTGCAGATAGAGGAACTGGCAGTGGATGGCGGTGATGATGACTTTGTCTGCGGGGAGGATGTGATTGAGGATGTGATATTGCAGGGCGCCGCTCTTAATGCCGAAATTCTGGAAGGTGAAGACGCCGAAGAGTTGGAGGAGGAACCCGGGGGCGGGAGTCTGGCCGGGCAGGAGACCGCTGTTGCTCCGGCCGGAGACTCCGGCGGGTCCCCGGCCATGGTGGTGGGAGGCCAGATGAGCCTGTTTCAGCAGGGGCCGGGAGAGCCCGGGCCGGGAACTGCCCGCCCGGACGGCGATGACACGCCGCCGGATGCAACCATGGTGGCCTATGATCCCATGGGCCCGCTGGAGTACTATCTCCGGGATGCCCGCTTTGCCGAGGCGATCTGGCGGCAGCCCTACTGGTGAGGCAATCCGTCTGATGGTGGAAGCGCCACCGTGCTGATGCTGTTTTGACACAGCAGCCCCGGTAGTGTGACTTTTTGACACAGGCAAACCCTGAAAGTGTGTTGTTTTTGCCAGACTGATCATCGGGGGCAAACACCAGGAATTCCGCCAGGGCCTGCTACTAAAGCCCTGACGGAAAAGCTTGTTAATGGCCTGTGTATTGCAGTATTATTTCATTGATTTACACTAAATTTTATCGGTTTGGGGCTTGCAACAGGCCAGGGAAGTTCAGGCAAAAATAATTTATGGCCCCAAAGCAGCAGGGAATACATACCGGGAATTACCAGAAAAACGGCCCGGTGATTGCAAAGACTTTAGCAGGATGGCCGGTACCGGCGGAGCCAACATTACAAGATACAGCCCCCGGGAGCCTTGAAGGCCAAAGACAAAGCGAATATGAATAAACCGGTTGCAGCATGATGGATCAGCAGCCGGGAAAAAGGCAAGGAACAGCATAATGCATCAAAAAACAATCAGGGCCGCCTGTCATATCAAGGGTGTGGGTTTACACACCGGTGAAAACACCGCCATCACGCTGTTGCCCGCGGCTGAAAACACCGGCGTGGTGTTTGCGGCAGTAAGCCAGGGACGCCGCGTAAATATTCCAGCCCGCCAGGAAAACGTGGTGCGGACCACCATGAGCACGACCATGGGCCGCGAAGGCGTGGAGATCTGGACGGTGGAACACCTGATGTCCGCCCTGACCGGGCTGGAGATCGACAACGTGCTCATCGTGGTGGAAGGCCCGGAGATCCCCGCGATGGACGGCAGCGCCCTGCCCTTTGTATCCCGGATCATGGAAGTGGGCCGCATGCTTCAGGCCGCCCCCCGAAGCTATATGAAGATTCTCAAGCCGGTGGTGGTGGAAGACGGCGAGCGCGTGGCGGGACTGTTTCCCTCCAACGCCATCACCTATTCCTTCATGATCGAGTTCAGCCACTCGGCCATCCGCACCCAGTCCTTCAAGGTACATCTGAACGCCCAGAGCTTTGTGGCCCAGTTGGCCAAGGCCCGCACCTTCGGCTTCCAGGACGATGTGGATCTCCTCAAGTCCAAGGGACTGGCCCGGGGCGCGGGGCTGGAGAACGCGGTGGGGCTCTCAGCCCAGGGCACCGTGCTCAACCCGGAAGGGCTGCGCTATGCCGATGAATTTGTGCGCCACAAGCTTCTGGACGCAGTGGGCGATATTTCCCTGGCGGGGTATCCCATCCTGGGTGAGTACCGCGGCATCAAATCAGGCCATGAGATGAACCTGAGGCTTCTGAAGGAGCTGAACAGCCGTCCCGACAGTTGGGAGATGATCACCTCCGATACCACCGATACCGCCCAGGCAGTCTGAGGACGCATATCGCCGGATAAACGAGTTGCATTACCCGATAGCCGGATTGCCGTGCAGGCACTCCGGCTTTTTTTTGGCCACAGGTCCGGGGGCCTTCCGGGATGGTTAGGCGGGTAATATTTTGCCGTCTCCCGTTTTTTTTGCGATAAAAGAAGAAAAATCGGTTGTACAAGTCTGGAACTGCCCAAAAGGACCGGAAATGAAGGGAGAACCAAAAACTTTCGATCTGATGTCCCAGATCCTGGAGCCGGGTCCGCCTTCGGCCAAACGCCCCAAGGATTCGGAAACCCTGCTCATTCAATCCCTGTACCGGGAGGAGATAGGGCCCTGGCTGGAGCGCCTGAAGGAGTTCATTCCGAAAAATCAGGAAGAACTGCCCGAGGAACTGATGCGCTATTACCGTTTTGCCCTGCTGGGGGTCTGCGTGGCGTTCCTGGACCGTGGGCTTTCGCCGTATGCGGATGAGCATGTGACCATCATAGAACCCATGCTGGCAGAAATCAGAGATGTGTTCCGGCAGGTTACCGGTTCCGGCATGAGTTACGACAAGGAGGAGTTCTGCTTTCGCTCATATGACTACGGCATACACAAGGCCACATACCTGGACTGGAAGCTGTACATGTCCAAGGAGTTTTACTAGGCGGGGGGGCCATCCCGGCTACGTCTTTTTTCATGAATGATCTGCCATCCCATCCCGGCTTCACATCCGCCAGGGCCTATGCCCGCCTGAAGGAACTGGCGGCCACCGGCCCCTACAACCTTTCCCGGGGGAATCCCTCCGGGGGGATAACTCCACAGCGGATCGAGTCATGCCGTGTTTCCGGCTGCGGCCTTGAGCTGGTATATGCCACCCAGCGGGTGGACCGCGAAACCCTGGAAACCCTGGCGGCCCTGGCCAGCGAAACCGGCGCACTGACCCAGCTGAAGGCCATGATGGGCGGGGCCGTGCTTAACCGGATACAGGGCCTGGAAAGCGAAAACCGCCGGGTGCTGCATACTTCCTCCCGTGATGTGTTCGATGACCTCAGGGTGCCGGCCGGCGATGAATCCCGGGCGGAAGACCGGCAGGCGGCGGAGTCGGCGGCGGCGGAGGCTGCCGGGCAGTTGCGGCGCCTGGAGGAGATGCTGAACCGCCTGGAAAACCGCCTGTTCACCGACATCATAAATATCGGCATTGGAGGCTCGGATCTGGGCCCGCAAGCCGTCTTCCAGGCCCTGTCGCCCTGGCATCGGCCGGGACGGCAGGCGCACTTCGTCTCCAACCTGGATCCGGGGCAGCTGGATACCGTGCTGCGCCAGGTTGATCCTTCCCGGACGCTGGTGGTGGTGGTCTCCAAGAGCGGCAGCACCCAGGAGACGCTGGCCAACGAGAAGATGGCCCACCGGGTCTGGCAGCAGGCAGGTCTCCGGCCGGAGGAGCACTTCATTTGCGTTACCGGGATGGGCAGTCCCCTGGATGACGGCGAGCGCTACCTGGAGCGGTTCCTCCTGCCCGATTATGTGGGGGGGCGGTTCAGCGTCACCTCCATGGCGGGGGGGGTAAGCCTGGGCTTTGCCCTGGGAATGGAAAACTTCCGGGCGTTGCTTCGGGGAGCCAGGGAAATGGATCTGCACGCCCTGAGCACCCCGGTTCTGGAGAACCTGCCCCTTCTGGCCGCGTTGCTGGGCATCTGGAACCGGAACTTCCTGGGGTCGCCTTCCCTGGCCGTGGTGGCTTACAGTCAGGCCCTTTCCCGTTTTGTGGCGCACCTGCAGCAGTTGGACATGGAAAGCAACGGTAAATCGCTGACCCGCCGGGGGGAGGCGGTGGACTACGATACCGGCCCGGTGGTCTGGGGGGAGCCGGGGACCAACGCCCAGCACGCCTTCTTCCAGTTTCTGCACCAGAGCCGCTCCGTGGTTCCGGTGGAGTTCATCGGCTTCCGGCGTCCCCAGCGCGAGGATGAGTACGGCGGGCTGGCCGAGCGCAACTCCGGGGCCCTGATGGCCAATATGCTGGCCCAGTCGCTGGCCCTGGCCCGGGGCCGGCCGGATGAAAACCCCAACCGCCAATATCCGGGCAACCGCCCTTCCAGCCTGCTGCTGGCCGAAAGGCTGGACCCCGGCGTCATGGGCGCCCTGCTGTCCTTTTACGAGCACAAGGTGGCTTTCCAGGGATTTATCTGGGATATCAATTCCTTCGACCAGGAAGGAGTCGAGCTGGGCAAGACCATGGCAGAAGCGGTTTCCCGCGCCTGGGATTCAAAAGGGGACGCCGGCGGAGGGGAGGGCGACGAGGTCATCGCGGCCCTGCTCAAAGCTGCGGGGCTGCTCTGACGGGGCTGCTCATGCGGTGCCGGTTCTTGCGGTGCCGTTCAGGATAGTGCCGGTTCCGGCACGAGGCCTGTGGGCGGGAGCCGGTTTCAGCGCACCTTGAAATATACCAGCAGCGAAACCACCAGCAGCCAGATGGAAACCATGTGCAGCCGCCAGACCACCCGGCTGTTTACGTCAGCGGTCCTGGTGAGCTTGTCTTCGTCCTCGGGCTGCGGGATGCCGAGGCGCTTCAAAAGCTCCACCCAGACCGAGCGCACCGGCCGCTTCTCCTCCCGGTAGGTCCACAGCTCCTGAAGATGGTGATGGTAGGGCGCCCGGTAGAAGAACCGCACCGCCTTGGCCGTCTCACGGCCCTTCCAGGCCAGCATGAACTTGAAGAACAGCCGCTGGATTATGGTGGAAAGCGTGGTCATCACGAAAACGCCCCCCACCAAAGGGAGAAACAGCTCGACCTTGACGAAGATGAACATCGCCGAAATCACCGACCCCAGGGAGAGCGCCCCCAGGTCGCCCATGGTGATCATGGCCGGCGGGGCGTTATATCTCAAAAAGGCCATCCCGGAGCTGATTATAACCGCCGAGACGAC
>JAOUPZ010000233.1 GCA_029879595.1 Deltaproteobacteria bacterium
CACGGGGAACCTGAGCGAAGACGAGAGTACCTCCGGCACCTACCGGGTAGCCGAAAAGACAGCCTCTCAAGGCGGGTATCTGGCTCTGCGCCTGCCCCTGTTCTCCAAGTATGACGAACTGATTCTGGTGGGCAGCCATGAGACATACCTGAAACAGTACGGGCTGGATATTTTCTCCACTTCCACCCAGGTGCGCCGCGACATCGACTTTCACACCAAGTACCACTCCGGTGTCATCTACCGGTTCCTGTTTCTATCCCTGGGCTATTCAGGGGGGCGGGAAAAGCTGGATATGTACATCTCCCAGAACGGAGTGGAGCTGTTCCGGGAGGAATACGATTTCTTTTCCCATACCCGCATGGCCTCGATTTCCCTGGCCGCCGGGGGCAACAGCACGATCATGCTGTCCTGGATGCGCAAGGATAGCCCCAAGGCCGTTGGCAAGGAGCTGGATCTGCTGACCTTCTCCCGCGACATTAAATATGTCCAGCTGGACCTGGGGCCGCTGGGACTGCACTACGAGCATCACCTGGAAAGCCATCAGCTGGGGTCGATATCCGAGACCACCTACGAGCTGCGCCGCTATGGTTTGGGTGTGGACCTGGGTGACGGGTTCCGGTTCGGCATCAGCCACGAGCAGCGCGACAAGAAGGAGGAGTCGACCCTGCCCATCTTCGACAGCTATTCCAAGAAATCCACGCGGGTGCAATTTGAGTGGTACTATTAGTAGCCCAGCCCGCGTATACCCATATTATTGACATTTCATGATTCCGGCGGGCGGCGGGCCTTTGTGGGCCCAAGGCCGTTGGGCGCCATCACCAACAGGAGACCCTGCCCATGCAGGATAACGCATCCGCTGGATCAGTTCCCCGTCCCGCGCTGGGTGTGTACCCCCTGCCGGGCCTGCCCGAGGTAAGGCCGGGCGACGACCTGCCGGCTTTGCTGGCGGAGGCGCTGGTGGCGGCCGGGCTGGTTCTGCGGGATGACGATGTGCTGGTGGTGGCCCAGAAGGCCGTCTCCAAGGCCGAGGGCTCACGCGTCGCCCTGGCGGAGGTGAAGCCCACACCGGCGGCCGTGCGGCTGGCGGGGGAATATGGCCGGGATGCCCGGCTGGTGGAACTGGTGCTGCGGGAAAGCCGGCGCGTGGTGCGCATGCAGGCCGGGCTGATGATCTGCGAGACCCGCCACGGCTTTATCTGCGCCAATGCCGGGGTGGATTCATCCAATGCCGGGGCGGCGGAGATGGCCGTTTTGCTCCCGGAGGACCCGGACCGTTCCGCCGGGCTGATCAGGGCCGGGCTGCATGGATTGACGGGGGCGGCGCCCGGAGTGATCGTAGCCGATACATTCGGCCGACCCTGGCGGGCGGGCCTGACCCAGGTGGCCCTGGGGGTGGCCGGAGTTGCGCCCCTGGCGGATTATGCGGGTGAGCAGGACGACACGGGCCGCCCCTTGCGGGCCACGGTGGTGGCGGTTGCCGATGAGCTGGCCGGTGCGGCCGGGCTGGTGTGCGGAAAGCTGGACAGGGTCCCCGCGGCCCTGGTCCGCGGATACCTCCCGCCGGGTCGGGCCGGGAAGGGCGCGGCCCCCCGGGGTTCTTCCGGCAGGGACCTGCTGAGGGACCGCCTTCATGATCTGTTTCGCTGAAGTTTTATTCCCCCCTTGTGTTCTGGCCCCGGAGCCCGTTACGGCGTTTTCCGGCACGGCCAGATATTCTCAGGTCTTGTCAGGTTTTTTCCGTGCCGGTGCGGCTGAACTGGGTTTCCACGCGGGCGCCCCGGCCCCGGGTGCCCTTGATGCTGGAGGTCACCTGCTTGATCCGCAGGGCTCCCTGGCCCCGGACATCGCACTGGGCGTTTTCCACCGTATTGTTGATGGCCAGCACTGAATTGCCGCGCACCTCGGCCTGGAGCACTCCCACCGGGGCGTGAACCTCCGCCAGAGCCTGGTTTTCCAGCACGGCGCGCAGGGTGGGGATGTTTCCATCGAGCAGCACCCGGCTTTCGCCGAAGCCCATCAGGTCCACCGTGCCCCGGATATTTCGGATCACGGCCTGACTGGAGCCCTTCAGGGTGAGGCGGGCCTTGCGCAGCGACAGAGCCTGCAGGTTGCCCCCCATCAGGTTGGCGATCATGTTGTTGTCCAGGTTCCCCAGGGAAATGGAGCCGGTTATGTCCTTCAGGTTCAGGGTGATTCCGGTGGGGATGGTCACCCTGAGGGTAAGCGGCAGGTGTGCGCCGTAGAGCCCGAAACCCTTGCCGCTGAACAGCCCTCCCAGACCGTTGCTGCCGAAAAGGTTGCTGAGCATTGATCTGAAGCCCCCGGGCCTGCCGGATTCCTCCTGATGGATCTCCACCCCGAAGTCGGTGGGGCGGGGCAGAATCGTTCGCACCAGTTCCCGTTCTCCGCTGAGCTTTATCTGGATCACATGGTTCATCAGCCGGGTCGGGTCCTGCCCGTCAAACTTGCGCAGGGTGGTTTCCCACAGGTTCTCCGGGGTGGTCTGCTCAACAAAAATATTCCCGATCAGCCCCTGCAGCTGGAACTGCCCGGAACGCGGAACGGCGATGGACATGATCCTGGTGAGCATGGGCACCGGGGCGTTTTTTTCCGGTTTTATTTCCGGGGCCACCGGCTGGCCGGGATTATTTTGCCGGGCCTCGCGGATTTTCTGAGCCCGCAGCCGGGCCTGGGCGGCGGCCCGCATGCGCTCGTTATGGGCCTTCCAGTCCTCGTCGAACTGCCTGCGCTTGGCCTCGTCGCCCAGAATCTCGTAGGCGTCCTGGATGCGCTTGAACTGGATGGCATTTCCCGCCTTCATATCGGGATGATACCGCTTGGCCAGCTGCCGGTAAGAGGATTTGATCTCGTCGGTTGAAGCCGTGGGAAGAACGCCCAGCACCGCGTAGTGATTTGTAATGACGTAGTTATTCATAGGGTTCGGTTTAGCATCTCCGGGAGCTTCTCCAGGTTGTTCCTGGCGGCAGCCCTTAGAATATGGTCCATCAGTACGATGTTAATCATCGCCTCAACAATCGGAACTGCCCTTGGTAACACGCAAGGGTCATGCCTTCCCTTTCCTTTCAGATCAACTTTTTCTCCATTCCTGTCTACGGTTTCCTGGGCCCTGGCGATGGTGGCTGTTGGTTTAAACGCCAGCCGCAGTAAAATTTCTTCTCCGTTGCTGATGCCGCCCTGAATGCCGCCCGACTTATTGGAGGCCGGGGCGATGCGACCTTGGCGCTTTTCAAAGACGTCGTTATGCTGCGCGCCGGTCAGTCCGGCGGCCTGGAACCCCAGTCCGAATTCCACGCCCCTGGTGGCGGGGATGGACATCAGCGCCTTGGCCAGGTCCGCGGTCAGCTTGTCGAAAACCGGTTCTCCCAGCCCCGCGGGGCAGCCGCGCACCACGGCGGTTATCACCCCCCCCACGCTGTCTCCGCTTTTGCGGGCCGTTTCTATCCTGGCAACCATCTGCCCGGCCAGCACCGGGTCGGGGCAGCGCACCTCGTTGGCCTCCACAGCCTCCGGGGTTACCCGCGCGGGGTCAATCTCCAGGTGCACATCGTGAACCTGACTGACCCAGGCCAGAGTGCGGGCCTGGAAGTATTCGCGTAATATCTTGCCGGCAATGGCCCCGGCGGCCACACGCCCGATGGTTTCCCGGGCCGAGGCCCGCCCCCCGCCCCGCCAGTCCCGGGTGCCATGCTTGAGCTCATAGGTGAAATCGGCGTGGCTGGGCCGGAATACATCCTTGAACTCGCTGTAGTCTTTTGAACGGGCGTCCTGGTTGCGGACCATGATTCCGATGGCGGTTCCCATGGTGCGGCCCTCGAACACCCCGGAGAGTATCTCGGCGGTGTCAGTCTCGGCGCGGGCCGTGGTCAGGCTGCTCTGGCCGGGCCGCCTGCGGTCCAGCTCGGCCTGGATGTCGCTCGCGTCCAGGCTGAGACCGGCGGGGCAGCCGTCCACAACCACGCCCACCGCCCCACCGTGGGATTCCCCGAAGGTGGTCACGCGGAAGACCTGTCCAAAACTGTCACCCATGGCTGTGCATCTCCAGTTCTAAGTCTGGTTAAAACCTTATCCGGAAATCCTGCGGCAATGCTGGCAAAATTTCAGGGCAGGGATGTGTTTTTCATGGAATATTGCCCTGTTGTTTAACCTGGTATCCCCTGACTGCCCCGTCAGTCCCGCTGTCCCCGCTGGATTCACCCGTGTTTCACCTGAGGTTGCGCACCCCGGAAACTTCCCCTGGAAACGCTCCCGGATAGGCCGGTTATACTCGTTGTGGGAACAACTCGGGATTTCACCGGTATCAACATCCGTGCTGCCATCAGCCCCGAAACAAAAGGAATTTTCTCCCTTTATTTTACGACGAAATGCGTGGTTTTGAAAAGTCAAAAATCCTCCCGGATGCCTCGTGGCAAAAAACCCGCCGCCCTTTATCTGGCAATCCGCACGGCTTACGACCCTTTTTGCTGACGCACCTGGGACAACCCGGCCCGGGCCTCCCCGGAGCCCGGGTTGATGCGCAGCACCTGGTTATAGGCCCGCTCGGCCTCGTCCCAGGCCTGGAGCCGGCTCATGGCTATGCCCAGGGCCAGCCAGCCCGCCTCTTCATCCGGGTGGAGCTTCAGGTGCTCCAGGAGCTGGTCCCGGGCCTCGGCCCATTGGCCCGCGGCCAGCAGCGCGCTGCCCAGGTGCAGCCGGGCCAGCGGGTGTTCCTTGTCCAGGTTCAGCGTATCCCGGTAGGTGCCGATGGCCAGTTGGGTAAGGCCGGACTCATCCTGGGCCCGGGCCAGATAGAACCGGTATGCCGCGTTTTCCGGGTGCTGGTCGGAAAGTTCCTGGAGCAGGGGCACGGCCTCCTGGATCCGCCCTGTTTCCACCATGATCAGACAGCGGTAGAGCCGTGACTGGGGGTCGTCCGGCAGCCGGTTGAGCGCCTCCCTGAACAGGGCGTCGGCCTTGTCGAACTCACCCTTTTCAAACAGTTCCACGCCGCGTGTATATTCCTCCGGGCGCGTGCCGTCCTCCGGTTTTCCCATCCGGGCACGCAGGGTTTCCCAGCGGGCAAAAAAAGGCTC
>JAOUPZ010000234.1 GCA_029879595.1 Deltaproteobacteria bacterium
GGCGCTGGGCTGTTGGAATCATGGCTGTTGGAATCATGGCTGTTGGAATCATGGCTGTTGGAATCATGGCTGTCAGAATCATGGCTTTCTGAATCATGACTGCCGAGTCCATGCTCGTCCAACCCATGCTCGTCCCGGGAAAAAGCCAGGGCCAGCTCACGCCGGAAGTTATCCGCGCCGGGGGTGCCCCGGGCCGAATCATCGGAAATTTCCGGCAGCTTTATCTGATCAAAATGCAGCGACTCGACGTTCTTGTCATAGAACTCCAGGACTTTCCGGGCCAGCGGGGCGGCGATCTTTCCGCCGTCACTGCCGTGCTCGACCAGCACCAGCACCGAAACCCGGGGCGCCTCCGCCGGAGCATACCCCACGAATAGCGAATGGGGAAGCAGGCTTTCGTCCAGATCATCCTTTTCTATGTTCCGGATCGACTTCCGGCCTACCACCTGGGAGGTGCCCGTTTTGCCGGCCACCGTGAAGTTTTTCGATCCGGCCCGGAAGGCGGTGCCCTTGTTGTTAACCGCCTGCACCAGGCCTTCCCTGATGATGTTGAACACCTCCAGCTCAATCGGCAGCAGATGCGCCTTGCGGGGCAGTTCCTCCTCGCCCAGCAGTGTCCGGCCCAAGGGAGAGACCACCCGGCGCAGGATGGTGGGCTGGACCTGCAAGCCTCCGTTGGCGACGGTGTTCATGTAGTTCAAAAGCTGCAAGGGGGTGACCAGCACATATCCCTGGCCGATGGCCACCGAGGGGGTCTCCCCGTCATACCAGCGGTCCTTGTACACCCGTTCCTTCCATTCTCTGGTCGGGATCAGCCCTGTCTTCTCGCTCTCCAGCTCCACATCGGTGAGCTGGCCAAAGCCGAACATCCGGGAGTACTCGCTGATGGAATCCACTCCCAGCATCATTCCCAGCTGATAGAAAAACACGTTGCAGGACTGCTCCAGGGCTTCCCGGACCGTTACGTCCCCATGGCCCGAGCGTTTCCAGCAATGGCGGATATCCTTTCCCACCCGGTAATAGCCGGGGCAGTTCAGGGTGGTGTCCTCGTTGATGTGTCCCGCGTGCAGGGCCGCCGCCGCGATCACCATCTTGAAGGTCGAGCCTGGGGGATACAGCCCCTGCACGGCCTTGTTTATCAGAGGCTTCTCCTCGCCCCTGGTGATGCGCCTCCAGGCCTGGTCCTGGATTCCCCCGATGAAAAGGTTGGGATCGAAGTCGGGGAAGCTGGCCATGCTGAGAATCTCCCCGGTGCGGGGCCGGGACACGATCACCACGCCGTTTTTCCCGGCCATGAGCTGGTGGACGTGGCGCTGGAGCTCCAGGTCGATGGTGAGATAAATATCGTTGCCGGGCACCGGGTTTACCGGCTTGCTCAGCACCCTCAGTTCGCGTCCCAGGTGATCCACCTCGATCTGCCGTCCTCCGTCCAGGCCGATCAGATTGGTGTTGCTGATGAGCTCCACCCCGGACTGGCCCACCACACGGCCCGAATAAAGCTGGTTAATGGGCAGGGCCTTGAGCTGTTCCTCGTTGATGATTCCCACATAGCCCACCAGATGGGAGCTGAAATAAGCCGCCGGGTAGAGGCGTTTGGGCTCCACGGCCACGGTTATCCCCGGCAGGTCATCCTGGTAGGTATCCACCAGATCGGCGGTCTTGCGGCCAATGTCCCTCAGCAGGACGATGGGCTTGAACTTTGGTCCACGGCGGTTTTCATCCAGGATATTCTCCAGGTGGGGCAGCGGTATGTCGGTGACCCGGGAAAGGTTTTCCATGGTGTTCCGGACATCCGGTGTATCCTCCAGGATGATCTGAATATCGAAGGCGGGCCGGTTATAGGCCAGGATCTTCCCCTCGCGGTCGTAGATTATTCCCCGCGGGGCGGCCTGGGGCACGACCCTGATTCTGTTGCCGCGCGAAACTTCCTCGTAGTAACTGCCCTGCATGATCTGAAGCTGCCACAGCCGGAACACCCATACCAGGAACACCAGTCCCACCAGGGCCACTATGATAAGCAGCCGGCCCCTGAACAGCTGGGTTTCCTCCGTGGTTACGGGCGAATATTTCATGGCGGTTTCCTTAATCGGTTTAGAACTGCACTTCAGGCTCGCTGATCTTGAAGTACTTTTCCAGGTGCTTCAGCCCGATGAACAGCGGCGGACCCAGCAGGGAGGTGTAGAGCGCCCCCGGCAGCACCCTGGTGAACAGCAGCATCCACCAGCCCAGCTCCGGATCAATATAATTCAAAATGGTCAGGGAGACGATTCCCTCCAGCAGGGCGAACATGAACACACCGGCCAGATTGAAAACAAGGTTGTTCTCATAAACCGAGGCGCCGATGTAGCGGGTGACCAGCGCCACCACAACATAGCTCATGGCGTATATGCCCAGCATGCCGTGGGAAAAGCTGTCCATGGCCAGCCCGATCAGGGCCCCGAAAACGAAAAGCCAGGGGTCCATCCAGCGCAGGCCCAGCACCACCAGCACCGCCAGCACCAGATTGGGGCGCACTCCCCCTATTCCAAGGCTCATGACCAGGGTGAGCTGCAGCCATATGGCTCCCAGTCCGGTAAGTGAGTACAAGAGAAATTTCATGCTGCCGCCACCATGGCCTTTCGCCGGGCCGGCCCGCCCTGCCGGTCAGGCACTGCCCCAAACGGGTTATTCTTCAAAGAACAGGGGAAACTCCGTGTCCTTGGGATCCTTGATGATCACAAACACCCCCTCGATGCGGTTGAAGTCCACCGCGGGTTCAACCTCGGCGCTCTGGAACAGCTCATGCCGCTCCCGGGAGACGCGTTTCACCGTGCCCACCATCAGCCCCTTGGGAAAAATACCGCCCAGTCCGCTGGTTATCACCTTGTCTTCCGGTTCCACATCGGCCAGCATCCTGATGCGGCTCAGACGCAATCCATCGTCCTGCCCAAAGGCGATCCCCCTGTTCTGGGACTGCAGGCGGACATTGCCCCCCTCGCCCTGCATCACCATCCTGTCTCGGGAGCGCTGCACCAGAACGGGGAACCTGTGGCGGCGGTCTATGATCAGCTGCACCACCGACTGGGTGGCCGTCACCGACTGGATGCGGCCCACTACCCCCTGGCGCAGCACCACCGGAAAGTTGCGCTTGATGCCCGAGGTGCCACCCCGGTTGATCAGCAAAACGTGGTGCAGGTTATCCACCGACTCACCGATGACCTCCGCGAATACCTTTTTCTCGGGGCGCTCCTCCAGGAAGTTGAGCTGCTCCCTCAACAGGTCGAACTGCACGGCGCTGTTGGTGTAGTGGTTAAGCTCCTCCTGCAGGGCTTCCACCTGGGAGCGGAGCCGCTCGTTCTCCTGCTTCAGGTCCACCAGATAGACATAGTTGGAAAACATGCCGTCCAGGCTGGAGCTGATCTTGTGATAGCTGGCCTGAAAGGGGTAGGCCGCAATCTGAAACACCTCGTCGGTCCAGCGGGCGAATCCGGGCGACTTCAGCCGCACCGAAAGCACTATCAGCAGCAGCAGCAGGGTGAATATCACCGATACCAGTATGCGGTTGCGTTTTATCAGTTCAAGCATGGCATAAGCTGCTGGATGAATATTTCCCCGGGTACGGGAGCGCCGGGAAAACTTATTTGTCCTCCTCCTGCCTGGGGTCTTCCGGGTCGTGCAAAAGAGCCAGGGCTCCTCTCACGGCCGCGTTGGCCGGGTCGTCGGCAGGGTGGAATTCCATCCCCGTCCGCTCCTTCAAAAACGGCCTGAGGCCCTTCAAAAGAGCTCCTCCACCCACCAAGGTCACCCCATCCTCGGAAACATCGGCCGCCAGTTCGGGAGGAACCTGTTCAAACACCCTTTGAATCGACAACAGCAGAGGCTCGCAGGCATCAACAAGGACGTCACGGATTTCATTATCATCCAGGGATATCTTTTTCACAATGCCGGATGAGGTGTCCGAGCCGGTCAGCCTGAACTGCGCCGGACGCTCCTGGGGGTAAACGGAACCCAGCTCCAGCTTTATCTTCTCGGCTTCGGCGGGGCTCAGCGATATCCGGTAGCGCCTGAGGAGGTAGTCGATAATGGCCCGGTTCAGGTGGCTGCCCCCGTAGGGTTCAACCTCCAGGGCCACCTTCTCCCCTATGGAATACACCCCCAGGGCCGTGGACTCCGCTCCCATATCCACGATCATCACTCCCCGCGTCCGGTTCAGGTCCAGGCCCGCTCCCCTGGCGGCGGCCTCCAGGGAGTTTACAAGCCTCACCCGGCCCCGGCCCGTGGTTTCTCCAAGGCGCTGCCAGATTCTCCGTTCGTCGTTGTCTGCGCCGGGGGGCACCAGCAGCAGGATGTCCCGGCCGGCCAGCCTGGAGCGGACCGATTCCAGGTGGTGCCTGCGGATCAGCCCCTGCAGCAGCAGCAGGGCTCCGGAGGAATCCCGGACCGCCCCCCCGGCGATGGGCGCTATCAGCTGCGCCTGGGACGACTGCGGCGGCGGGGTCAGGGCCTGGTTTCCCACCGCCAGCAGTACTCCCTCCCCGGCGGCGGTGCTCCGCCGGCCTTTGCGCACCTTCCTGAAATCCACCAGGATGCGCGAGGCTTCGCGGAAAACGGCTCCGCCGGGGCCTTTGGCGATGGCGCAGGTGGCGCTGCCCAGTTGGGCAACCAGTGTGCTGCCGGGCCCGGCAAATCGGATCATTCTGGCAATTATTCCGGCGATTGTTCTGCTCCCGCTAAAATTCCAAAAAGCACTATTTCCCCTTATCAAAGCACCCTATTCATAACAAGCCAACATCTTACCGGCTTGGTTTCTAAATCCAGCTTGACATGACAGGGATATGGACCTGATAATTCCTTTTTGGAACATGGCGAGATAGCTCAGTTGGTAGAGCAGTGGACTGAAAATCCACGTGTCCTCAGTTCGATTCTGAGTCTCGCCACCTTATCTGCCCTGCGCGTTCTTAACTGTTTCCGCAATTCCGGCCGCGATAAGCTGGCAGCGGGAAGCCGGTCGCGGTAAACCGGCAGCGGAAGCAACAGGACGGCGGGGGCATTGTCCGGAGTAAAAAAAACAGTCCGGAGCAAAAAAAAAACACCGGTGAAGC
>JAOUPZ010000235.1 GCA_029879595.1 Deltaproteobacteria bacterium
CTCGTCATGTCAAGTATTTTTTCAGGATTAACAATTTATCCTTTTTAGAAAAACCTCATTATCCATCCGGGTGATTCCGGCAGATCATCGGCGCTGTCAGGGGCGCTGTCAGGGGCGCTGTCAGGGGCGGCTGTCCCGCTTTTTCAGGGCGGTTTCCCGGACGTCGTTCATTCCTCATCCTCTTCCTCATCGCCGCCTTCCTCATCGCCACCTTCCTCATCTCCGCCTTCCTCATCGCCGCCTTCCTCATCGCCGCCTTCCTCATCGCCGTCTTCCTCATCGCCGTCTTCTTCGTCTTCTTCACCTTCGGCGGGTTTTTCGGGCAGGGGCTTACCGGCCCGCAGGGCCTTCAGGTTGGCTTTTTTCAGCATGAACTCAGCGTTCTCTGAGTGCGGATTATGGCATTTGATGCAGCGTTCCTCGTCTTCTGCCAAGGGACCTTCGCTAAGAAGATTTTCATAATCGGTGGGATGAAGATCCTCGTCTTCTTCCTCTTCATGACAGTTAAAACAGGTCTGCACCACCGGTTTTTTGAGCAGCCTTTTGTACGCGGACTTGTGGGGATCATGGCATTCAATGCATTCTCCATCCTCCACCGGCGAGTGCACCGTCTCCTTGGTGAACTTTTCCTCATCGTGACAGTCGTAGCATAGCGCCGGCACGGGCATGTCCATCATGGACTTCTTGCTGGTATTATGGCAGTCGGAGCAGCTGCCCTCGACAAAGGGCGGGTGGGTGACCACGGGGCGGGCCTTTTTTCTGGCCTTCCCAGCAATGATCTCCGGCTTTACCCCGTCAAAGAATATGCTCAGGGTCTCGTCGCTGATCTCCACGCAACTCCCCATCAGAGTGGCCACCGCGATAATCAACAACCCCTTGCCGATATTTCCCATCATATTCCCGTTAACCCCCGAGAAGTTATTTTATCCTTCAGTCGCCATGTGCTTATGGCAAGCACACCCAACCTCCGGATTGCAGACTCATGCCAGTTGCATGATCTTATTCCCCATCCTCTTCCTCATCCCCGCCTTCTTCATCTTCCTCGCCGTCTCCCTCCTCATCCCCGCCTTCCCCATCTTCCTCGCTGTCTTCCTCTTCATCATCACCCCCCTCTTCTTCATCAGCGGACTGGTCATCCTTCCCATCCTTTTTCCCATCCTTGCCGTCACCGCCTTTTTTATCGTCCTTCTTGTCCTTCTTCTTGGGCCGCAGGTCCTTTCCAAAGGCGAACAGGGATACGTTTCTGCCGTTGGCCGTGTTAAATCCGGACATCCAGATCAGGTATTGGAACTCCCAGCCCTCGGGAGCCAGGGTTTTGTAGTACTCCAGGTTTTCGTAGTCAATGTGGATGTCAAGCGGCATATATATGGATTCCACCAGACCGGTATTTTCGGAGTATGATCTGAGTCCGAAGGGCTTTCTGAAGTGGCCATACAGGGAGCGCTTGTATTTTTTATCCTTTTTGTTGATATCAGAGGGGGGAACCTTTTCCTTCTTGGTATAGAAGTTCTTGGACAGGAACATCACCACTTCTTCCTGATTTTTCTTCCTGGCGTACCCTCCCTCGATGACGTAAACCATGCCGTCCTTGTCCACGTCGATGCCCTGCAGCTTGATGAAATGTCCCAGCGCGTTGACCCGGTGCCCGTAGCGGGAGACGACGTTTCCCTCCTGGTCGAATATCTTTATCCGTCCGTTGAAGGTATCGGTGACGTATATCAGGCCCTTTTCATCTACGGTGATCCCCATGGGGTACTGAAACTCGGTATCACCCACGCCTTTCTTGCCCAGGGTGCCGATCACATCCAGGGTGTTCTTGTTGAGGATCACGATTCTGGAATTGAACCAGTCAACATAGAACAGCTTGTCTCCGTATATCCCCACGTCAACGGGGCGCCCCGGCACCTCGGCCATTTTGATGAAATTATCATTCTGGTCGAATACAACTACCTTGCCCTTCTCTTCATTTGTCTTGAAGGTCCCCAGCAGCTTCTGGCCCTCGAAATCCGGGCCCACCAGATATTTGTGATTCTGGTCATCCACGACTATTCCGGCGATGTTGGCAAGACTGGCGTGCTGGATAAGGCGCAGATTTTTTGTGGGGATGTGAAATACCCAGTATCCGGATTTTCTCCGGCCGTCGGTGATATACAGGCGATCCTTGCTGGAGGCCAGCCCGGTGGGCTCAACTATGCGCTTGGTGTCGCCCTCGTCCAGGCCGATGACAAAGCGTTGAAACTGTGAAGGGGGGGTGAGGTCGTTCTGGCTGCCGAAGGACATCAGGTGTATGACCCCCCCGGAGGCGTCCATGTAAAAACGCTCCGACATGGGATCGTAGGGCTTGTATTGGGAGCACCCTGAGACCGACAGCAGGATGGCTCCGGCCAGGGCCGGGAAAATCAAAGCTCTGAGATAGCTGGCGGTTATGTTCATCGATAAAAACATTCCCATCGGGTCGTGTTGACCGTTTCTGCCTGTTTCGGCGTTCTTTGGTTGCTGCCGTTACTGGTGTCTGGATTTCCCCTGCTTCCCCGCGCCCGCTCAGGCCCGCCCCTGAAAAAAGCTGGCTGCCTGAAGGGCTGTTTCATCAATTCCGGCGCCCTGACTGATAACTTGTATGTTATTTCAGGATATCCCCGTCAGCCGTTTGGTTCAAATGCCGGCAAACACTGGATTTTGCCAACCAGATATTTTCCCTCGATTGCAAAGGCCGTTTTCCCCTTGGCCCCGCCCGGGGCGGTTCACTTTACGATAAGCAACTGAACTGCAGGCTTATCGCAGGAATTAACCCATATAACAAATTTCATCCGAAAAAGTCAACAATTCTTCAGGGTTCGAGGCTTTATATATACATATATGCTCAAGTTCCGAGGCCCCTTTATACAGGGGCGTTGCCGGGTCATTCTGGTAAGACAAGCAAAAACCCGGCCTAACTTATGTCTGGTGCCGGTCTGGCCTGGCGTTGTTGTTTCTGGTAATGCTGCCGGTCACTGCCTTTTCGGGCGGGGCATAGCGCGCCATGAAGGCAGCCCCAAAAAAAAGGACTCGCGGCTGTAATAAATCATCTCCGCAAGTCCTTGGTTCTTCGCTAAGTTTTCAGTGGGCGGTACAAGGATCGAACTTGTGACCTACGGCTTGTGACGCCGTCGCTCTCCCAGCTGAGCTAACCGCCCTGTTGTCTTTTACTTCCCCCCGGGAATAAAAAATCTACCCGAGACAGCGAGGTTTTGTCCAGGGTAAAAACGCGTTGTGTTCCTGGATCTGTTAACAGCCGGGTGGAAGGCCCGCGCTGGCTTCAGGCCACCTTGTGCTTGAGCTTGTTCTTGCCCATTATCTCGTCGATGATGCCGTATTTCATGGCCTGTCTGGGGTCCATGAAAAAGTCGCGCTGGGTATCCTGCTCAATGACCTCCAGAGATTTGCCGGTGTGCTGAGTGAGAATCTCGTTGGTGATGGACTTCAGCCGGATCACCTCCCGGGCGTGGATGTCAATGTCGGAGGCCTGCCCGGAAAGTCCGCCGAAGGGCTGGTGGATCATGATCCTGGCGTGGGGCAGGGAGTAGCGCTTGCCGGGGGTGCCGGCGGCAAGCAGGATGGCTCCCAGGCTGGCGGCCTGCCCCAGGCAGATCGTCTGCACGTCGGGCCGGATATACTGCATGGTATCGTAGATGGACAGCCCTGCCGTCAGATAACCGCCCGGGCAGTTGATGTACATGGCTATTTCCTGGTCGGGGTCCTCGGCCTCAAGAAACAGCAGTTGGGCGATGATCAGGTTGGCCATTGTGTCGTCCACCGCGCTGCCCAGAAAAATAATGCGGTCTTTCAGCAGGCGCGAGTAGATGTCATATGCCCGCTCGCCCCTGTTGCTCTGTTCCACTACCATTGGTACTAGAGTCATGGCTTTCCGGCTCCCTTGCATGTTTGATTATGGGCCCTGCCACCCCGCCCGGCCACCCCGCCCTGCCTGGATGGTCCAGTCCGGATGGCCCCCTACTTTTTTTCTGTTGGTTTTTTCCCGGCCGGTTTCTTTTTGGCCGGTTTATCAGCCGTTTCTCCAGCCTCCGGGGAGCCCTTGTCAGACGACCCGGACTTGCCCAGCACCTGTGCCACCAGGTGATCCAGCACCTTTTCACCGATGGCGGCCTGCTCAATCTGGTAAATCAGCCTGTTCCCGGCTTCGGTCTTGATAAGATCTGTCGGGTTCTGCCTCATCATGTAAGACTGCATGAAAAACCGCTGGCGCACCACTTCCTGGTCGGCCTTGATGCCGTTTTCCTCCGATACCTTGTCGAACACATAGGTAAGGCGCAGGTTGGCCTTGATGTTTTCCAGTTCTTCCTCGGAGCGCTTGTTGAACTTCTTCTCATCCATTACGGCGTCCGGGTCCTGGTGGGAAAGGTTGTGCTGGAACCTTTCCAGCATCTGCTGGGCCAGGGTTTCGGGCACATCGAAATCGTACTTCTTGCGGATCTGCTCGGTCAGTTCATCATGCAGTTCCTGCTTTTGGCCGGCCTCCTTTTCCCCGCGCAGCTGCTCTGACAGATGCTCGCGCACCTCTTGTTCAGTTTCGAACTTGCCGACCTGGGAGAAGAACTCCTTGTTCATCTCGGGCAATACCTTTCGTTCCACCTTTTTGACCTTGATGCTGAACTCGACCTGTTTCCCGGCCAGGGTGGGCTCGCCATAGTCCTTGGGAAAGGTCAGGGGGAAGGTTTTTTCCTCTCCGGCCTTTATGTCATCGAACTGGCTGGCGAAATCCGGCAGATAATTGTTGGAGCCGATTTCCATCTGCTGGTTTTCGGCTGTGCCGCCCTGGAACACTTCGCCATCCAGCGTTCCCTTGTAATCAAAGGTGACCACATCCCCGCTCTGGGCCTTTTCCTGGCCTTTGTCCTCAAGGCTGGCTCTGGCCCTGCGCAGGTCATCCAGGCGCGCATCAACATCTTCCTTGGAGACCTTGACCGGCTTTTCCTTTAGTTTGAAGGTGGAAGGAGGAAGCAGCTTGAAATCCGGGACGACCTCAAACTCAACCTTGAACCGGAAGGGCTTTTTCTTGTCAATTTCCAGTTCGTCGAAC
>JAOUPZ010000236.1 GCA_029879595.1 Deltaproteobacteria bacterium
GGATGCTGCCCGGGGTAGCAGTCTGGATCATCCAGGCCTTCTGGCCCGGCGCCTGTGTGGCCCTGCCCTGCTCGGAAGGCGAGCTTTGGCCGTTCCTGTTCCGCGGGGGGTGGCTCAGCCCTGCGCAGTACCAGTTGATACTGCTGTTTTTTCTGCCCCTGCTGGGTGAGCCCCTGCTGGGCGGCGCTTTGTCGGGTCACCAGGGCATGACCCGCGGGCTTCTGGTTTTGGCGGGGCTGCTCTTCGCGGGGTTGCTCGCCGGCGGACATCCGCTGGGCCTTGCGTTGGCCGTGTGCGGGCTGGCCCTGGTCGCTCTGGCGGCCTGGAGGTCAAGATCGCGTGGACTGATGCAGTTCTCCATGCGCGCCTCGGCCTGGGGCCTGTTCATCACCCTGACCTTTTTCGGGCTGTTTCCCGGTTATATGGGAGCCCTGGTGGCGCCGGAAGAAAGCCGCCGCCAAGTCCGGCTGGAGCCGGTCACGCCTCCGCCGGCGGAGGCTCCATCCGGGCACAACATCCCAGTGACCCTGAAAGTTGCCAATACCGGCTGGATAAGTCTGCCCGCCGGCCTGGGAGCACCGCCCCGGGTGGCGGCCCGAATACTGTTCAACAGTGGCTCGGGAGAAACCAGGGAACTGCCGATGGACTCGGTTACGCTGGGACAGCCCCTCCAGCCGGGACAGAGCGCCCTGGTCAACCTGGAGATCACTCCGCCCCACTGGCTTAAGGCCGGCTATCTGGACTGGCTGGTGCTGGACCCGGCCGGCAGGGCCCTCCCGGAACATGAGGCAGGACACCAGGGAATCCGCCTGAAAAATACGGCCTACCAGAATCTGGCCCACGGGCCCGGCAACAGACTCTCCTCACTGACCAGGAACAGCCGGGAGATTTTCAGCCACACCAGGCAGGTTGAGGATTACCAGGCAGCCCGGCGGGGAAAGACTTCGCTGGCGGGCAGCATGCTGGACACGCTGGTGTTTTCTCCTCTCTGGGGGCTGAAGCCGGCTGGGCAAACCGCCTGGGCGTTTGACAGGCCGCTGCCGTTTTTCCCGCAGGTATTAAGCCGCTACGGCATTCTGGGGCTGGCCCTGGTGCTGCTGGTGATGGCGCGGACGGCCGGGGCGCTGGTGGGAATAATCCGCAGGGAACGCAACAGGCTGGGCTGGCAACTGGCCCTGCTGGCCCTGGCGCTGTTGTTCGCCGCCGGCTGGTTCACCCCGGAGGCGGGCAGCTATCATGTTATTTGGGCGTGGTTCCTGTTTTTCGGCTGGACAGAAGGCCGGCTGGCCTCCTTTTCCCGCACCGGAGCCTGATATCTGCGCCGGGGGGCTTCAGGCTATCCGCGGCGCGGCGGTTTTCTGCTGGCGGCGCATGGTCTCCAGCACCAGTTCCAGCTGGGCCAGCGCTATCTGCTGCTCCTTGTCCTCCAGGCGGGAGAACAGCCCTTCCATCTCCGAGATAATGGGCTTCAAACGTTGCGCATGCGGGGAGCTTCCGGCGTAGGCGTGGCCATGGCGGCGGGGTTGGAGGGCATGAGCCTGCTGGCTGCGCAGCATCGACTGAAGATCGAGATAGTTCCAGTTGTACACCATGCTTATCCGGCGCAGCAGGTCATCGGGAGGAATTTCGCCCTCCTCCAGCCGCATGTATCCCGGAGCATCCAGGCCCAGCAGCATGGCGATGATCTCCGGCGACTGGCTGGTTTCCTCGCGCACCTCCCGCAGCCGCCCCCCCAGGGTGACCTGCCTGCCGCGCTGGCCCGCCTCGTTTTCCAGGGGCAGGCTTTGCAGGGCCTCAATCGCCCCGGGGCCAGTCATGGCACCGGCGGCTTTCGCCCCGGGTGTTTTGCCCGGAGCGGCAACCCCCATGGAAACCGGGCGGGGGGGAAAGTCGTTGGTTATCAGACGGCGGGCCTCGTAGAAATTCCACTCCAGCATCAGGCAGATCCGTTTCAGGGTTTCCTCATCGGGAAACATCTCCCCAAGCTCAATCGACATGTATTCATGTTCGGAAAGGCCGAGCATCTGGGACATTATCTCCGTGCTCTGCTCCGCCTTCTCACGGGCCTGCCGCAGCAATTCGCCGAATCTTGGTCTGGGTTTTGACATATCCTGCTAAGACCTCATATTAAAACGTGCCGGAGTTCTGGTTTAAGACCGGGCAACCACCCCGCCCGGCAACCGCCCATGTCGCGCAGTAACAACAGGCATACATGCAATAAGGCTGCCGCTTTACTACGCCAGCCTCACACATTGCTTCCGGGGCCGGCCCCCTGGCCTCCAGGGCGCGCCAGGACTTGACAGGAAGCGATGGTCGGATAATAATAGAATATTAATGTGGTTTTTATTACGCTGTTGAAACTTTGACTAACCCGCAGTCGTTGTTTATTAACAGGAAGTCTATCAAAGGGTCGTTAACGCACTGGCTGCCTTCACGGAAGATCCCGGCAAGTTAATTATATTCCGGTCTTGCAATGTTTATTTCAACAAATCTAAATATGTGATAGCTTTGCTGAAAGAAGGAGCGGAAAAACCAATTCTGCCAAAATGCGTTGGGTTAGTGAATAAATTAGTGCTGGCCGAACAGCCCCGGTAGTATAGGGGCAGGTTCAAACATAAAGGTACTGTTTTAAAAAAGAGATCTGGTAAAACCGGCACCATTCGATACACAGGATTTTATTACTTTGGATCATCTCCGGAATCCACAATCCATGAAGTCCACTCAAAAACAGGAAAAACTGCGGCCGGTGATGAAGCCAGGATTTAAACCCGTTTCAACCACCTTACAAGAACCCGCCGCAAAGGTCCAGCCTGATTTTGAGAAGGATAAAAATCCGTTTGCCGATATCCCTCCGACCCTCCTGGTTGTTGATGATGACCCGGACATTCTGCGGGTGGTCAAGTTCTACCTGATCAAACAGGAATACAACGTGCTTACCGCCAGCTGTGGAGAAGAGGCCCTGGCAATACTCGCCAAAAACCAGGATGTGGAACTGGTGCTGTCCGATGTGATGATGCCCAATATGAGCGGTCTGGAACTGCTCAAGGAAATACGGAGTCACGAAGTTCACATGGACACCCCCGTTATCCTCATCAGCGCAGAGGGAGAAACCTCCAAAAAGGTCACCGGACTGAACCTGGGAGCCGACGACTTTATCACCAAGCCGTTCAACTTCGATGAGTTGATGGCCAGGGTCAAGAACCATATCCGCCTCCGGCGCCTGCAAAAAGAGGTTCTGCTGGCCAACAAGATCGCCATGGAGGCCAACAGCAAGCTCCAGCAGCAGCACGACCGGCTGCTGGAAGACCTGGAGTCGGCGCGATCCGTCCAGATGGCGCTTCTTCCCAGCGAGTACCCTGCCCACGATGGCTTTAAGGTGGGAGCCTGCTATTTGCCCGCCGAAAGGGTGGGAGGCGACCTGTTTGATGTGGTCCAGTTGAACGGGGGCCGCAAGATGGGGGTGCTGATCGTGGACGTATGCGGCCATGGGGTGGCGGCAGCTTTTATCACCGCCATGACCAAGCTCAGCTTTCAGAATGCCTGCCGGAGAAGCCTGGACCCCAGTGTGGTGCTTTCCAAGATGAACAACGAGCTGATGGAAAACATCCACGATGGCTATGTGACAGCCTTTTACGCCGTATATGATTACGATACCCATGAACTGGCCTACGCCAGCGGGGGACATCCGCCCATCAAGATTTATCGCCCCGGCCAGAAGGACCTGATCACCCTGGAATCACAGGCGACTTTTCTGGGAATATTCCCCGATGTGGAATACACGACGGACGTATTCCAGGCCCAGCCCGGCGACCGCATCTTTTTCTACACCGACGGCCTGTACGAAAGCCAGAATATCGAGGGGGAACCCTTTGGAATGGAACGTGTGGCCAGTCGGATCCGCAATTCTGATGGACAGGAAATCCAGACCTGCCTGGACATGCTTCTCAAAGACCTGGTTGATCATGTGGAAGGGGTGGCCTTTGACGACGACATCACCATGGTCGGGCTCGATATCATGGCATGAGTTGTCTTCGACTCAGGACTTGTTAAAATAAAACAGGCGCTCTAACATTACAATCCCGGGAATGACCGCTTCCCCGTCAGGTGAAGCCAGAGCATGATGCTGTCCCCGGGATGGGTGACCGGGGTTTCCTCATATTCCCAACCTGGATTCGCTGGTTTTTTTTCCGCAGCCAGGGCACGATCAGTTCAAAAGGCGACGTGGCCAAGTGGTAAGGCAGAGGTCTGCAAAACCTTTATCACCGGTTCGAATCCGGTCGTCGCCTCCAACCCCCTGAAAAAAAGGGACCGGAGGGCTTTTCAAAACCCGCTGCCTGACAGCCTGCTCCCTGAAGCAAGTCAGGCCGGGCGACTATCTCCGGACTTCCCTCCTTGGCCGCTCACTGCCTGGGTGGCGGAATTGGTAGACGCAAGGGACTTAAAATCCCTCGTTCTGATGAACGTGCGGGTTCGACCCCCGCCCCAGGCACTTAATTATTTCAGATAGTTGCGCTGTTTTTCTTTCCGCTTGCCATTACATTTTCGGGCACACACACTTCACACACGCTTTGGCAGTAATTTTCCGGATGACCTGCTCCCTTTAGATCGTTCCAGTTTTTAAGTTATATATAAGTCTGGTGAGCTTGCCCCCATATCTGTCCCATGGTCTATGCGATTTTTCCGGCTTTTCTGTCCGGGTTGTCCTGACCTGTTGATGCATACTCACTGGGGGTCAGGTTGCCCAGTGCGCTATGAGGCCGGGCCTCGTTGTAATCCCTTCTCCACTAGCACAGCCCTGCTTTTGTTTCCGGAGTGTGGATCCGGCCTTTCCCGCCAGAATATTCCCCCTCTCAACGTGGCCATGGTGGCGCTCATGATCAGCGCAGCCACAAAACTCAGAATTGCCAGAGGCGCCTGTCGTGGTATCTGGTGTGTCGGACCGCTTTAAGGCCAATGGAGGAAATATTTGAATTTATCGAAGCAGCAGCCCCCCGCTAGGAAGCCTGGCCTTTTTAAACGCGGGTAAATTAAAAATAAGACCCTGATTGAAAACCAATTGCCCAGACCCTTGTCA
>JAOUPZ010000237.1 GCA_029879595.1 Deltaproteobacteria bacterium
ATACAATCGACCGGGGGGATTACCCCACCGCCCGCAATCACCTCAAGCGTCTGCTGCCCCTGTTCCAGGCCTGCTTCGTGGAATCCAATCCCATTCCGGTCAAGGGTGGGGCCGGCATCCTGGGGTTGATGGAACCCCGCTACCGCCTGCCCATTACGCCACCGGCACCAGAAACACTGGAGGCCATGCGCCGGGCCCTGCAACCTTTTATGAGCTGATCGCCCGGCTGGCGCTTTTCCGGCCGGTTTACCGCAAAATATGCCGATTATCCCTTCGCATAGCCTGACCAACGGCCTCAAGGTGGTGGTCATCGAGCAGCCCCACAGCCACCGGGTACTGCTCAGCCTGATGGTTCGCACCGGCTCCCGTTACGAGACCCCGGCGGAAAACGGAATCTCCCACTTCCTGGAACACATGCTGTTCCGGGGAAACTCCAGCTACCCGGACACGGTCTCGCTTAACCGGGCCTTTGAGGAAACCGGCGGCATGCTCCAGGCCCATACCTCGGTGGAGGAAACCGAGTACAGCCTGCTGGCCCATCCGGCCCACCTGGAGCAGGCGCTGGAAAACATGGCGGTATTTCTGCGCCATCCCAACTGGGCCGATTTTGAAAAAGAGCGCCGGATACTGCTGGAGGAACTGCTCTATGACTACAACGAGCAGGGGCTGCTGACCGACCTGGCCGCGCTGGCTTCCCAGGCGCTCTGGCCGGACCACCCCCTGGGCCTGAGCGTGGGGGGCACACCGTCCTCGGTGGAGGGGCTGAGCCTGGAGCAGGTCGGCCGCCACCATGCCCGCTATTACACCCCGGACAACATAGTCCTGGCCCTGGCCGGACGGGTGGAGACCGGCGCCGCCCTGGAAATGGCCCAACGGCACCTGGGGGGCTGGCAACCGGAGGCCAGCGCCACAGAGCGGGGCTTTCTTCCCGCACCAGCAGAGCAGCCACGGTCCGGCAACCCACTCACCCCCGGCGTGAACACCGTGCCTGACCCGGACAACCAGTTCCACCTTCAGTTCAGCTGGCCCGCCTTCGGGTACAACCACCCGGGCGAGCTGGCCCTGGGTCTGCTGCTACGCACCCTTGACGACGGCTCCACCAGCCGCCTGCAACGGGTGATCCGGGAGGAGCAGGCCCTGGTATACCACATTCATGCGGGCAACTCGGCCTATCAGGACACCGGCTCGGTGGACATCGCCACCTCGGTGCGTGCGGAACGCCTGGGGGATTTGTTGGAGGAACTGGGCCGGGAAATCCGGTTGTTCCGGGAGCGCGGCCCCGAACAGGAAGAAGTGGAGCAGGCCCGCCGCAGGTATCTGTTCGATCTGGAGTTCGACCGGGATTCCCTTTCCGCCCAGGTGGACCGCCATGCCTGGCCCCTGCTGTACTCCCGGCCCCGGGGGGAAGAGGAGGAACGCCAGATGATCAGCAGCCTGGGCCGGAATGAGTTATCCGGCATGGCCGCCAGCCTGTTCGATCCGGCCCGGCTGCATCTCACCGTGGTGGGTCCGGTTGACGATTCCACCCCGGCCCTGCTGGCCGAAAAGCTGAAGAACTTCTGACTGGAATTCATCAAAAAGCCTCCCCGGTTCTTTTTCCCGGGCTTACCGGAACCGCCACAATCCCAGATCGAACCACAAATTCGTCATGTCCAAGGACTCACCAGTCACCAGGATTCTGCCCAGAGGATCAACAGTGTTGGCAAAACCCTGATCTCCCCCCCCGGCCCCTCCGGTTTCAGTTATCTGGATAAAGCCATCGGGTATCCCATCGGCAGGATAGAGATCCTGGCCGAATTCCGGATCGCCCTGTCCGTCCGGTGTGAACCGGTACACCTGAAAAGCGCTGGCTCCCAGATTCTGAGACAATACGATGTTGCCAAAGGGGTCAAAGATCAGCTTTTGATCATTCTCCTGTCCTCCGTTACTCCTGATGATAAAACCATCCGGAGTGCCGTCCACCGGGTAGAGATCCTCCCCAAAGTTGGGATCCAGAAGGCCATTGGGCTTAAAGCGGTAAACCACCATGTCATAATCGGAATTGGTTACAAAACCTGTTATCAGGATATCCCCGTTTTCCGTCAGGGCCATGTCGCTGGCAATGTCATAGCCGGTACCATAATTGTAGGATACCCAGCCCTTACCGTTGAAGGTGGTGTCCAGCAATCCAGTGGGCGTAAGCCGCCACAGCACAACCGCCAAATCGCTCAATCCGGCAAAACTGTATCCACTCACCAGAATATTCCCGCTGGCATCGGTCACCACGTCCCGGGCATGATCCTGGCTGTTTCCACCACCGGCATTGTGATGAAAAAAGAAACCATCCGGCTGGCCATCGGCCGGGTTTACATCGCCTCCAAAGGTTGGATCAAGCGTCCCGCTGGAAGTGAGCCGCCACAGCACCATGTCCCATCCGGGCTCCGGGGAACTTCCTGAGCCTGCGACCAGGATCCGGCCCACGCTGTCGATGGCCAGCCCCCTTCCGTAGGCATAGATATTTCCTCCGGCAGGGCTTGTGAAAATGGCAAACCCGTCCGGTGTGCCGTCAGCGGGAAAGGCATCACCTCCAAAGGTTGTATCCATTTGCCCGGTGCCCAGTAGTCTCCATACCGCCATTTGTTCTCCCATGCCGAGATTGACATCCCCGGCTATGGTGATCCTGCCCGAAGAATCAAAGGCGGCCCGATGGGGGCTTTGATTTTGAATGCCCAGTCCGGTCAGATCGAACATGATGAACCCATCCAGCTTGCCGTCTGCCGGGTGGGCATCAGCGCCGAAAGTTGTGTCGAGACTTCCATCGGAATTGAACCGATAGGCCACCAGTGAAGTGTTATTCAAGGAGGCCACCACAACATATTTTCCGCCAGGTGCGTTCAGTACAACCCGCCCTGAAACCCTCGAAAACGGGGACTGATCAAAATTATTCAAGGCCACCCCTGTTTCCGCAAATGTCGGATCGGCTTCTCCAACGGCCAGAATGGGACCTCCAAGCGTATTGTCTTTTTTCTGAGCGCTGCCCCCGCAGCCAGAAACAACCAGCCCTATGGCGGGCAAAATAAATAGCAAAGCCTCTTTTAGAAATCTGCGGAAAGTCATGTTTTCCTTTCTTGGCAATATATTGCTGAAGTGTATCGGCGGGTAATAAAAAGCGGGAAGCCCCTTCCCCTTATTGCCGCCTGTGTTTTTTTATAAATATTATAGACAGTTTGTCGAGAGACGAGGAACAAATTAGCACAAAAACAGCATCCTTGGGAACAATCAAGTCGAGATTCCGGAAAGAAAAACCATGGGCTGGAATAACCAGGAGCGTTTCTCAGAAATCAATAGCCCGCCCTGATTCTATGCGTTTTCCGATCGGGAGGTCGGTGACGATGCTTCCCTGATGAAAGGATCAGGGGTGGCATCAGGGATGGCATCCAAAAATAGCGGGGGTGCAGAAGATGGCAGGTCCCCGGATATTGTTAATGGAACCAGACTTGGTGGGATGCTGCCGATGAAATACACCGCCCGGAAGCATTTTATCCGAAACCCATGGACAAACACCGGGGCTTTGGGTTATGAAGTTATCTTCCCAACAACCCAACATCGAACCATATTGCCCGCAACCGACTGCCGGCAGTGTATTGCAGGTAACTTGAAAACCACAGGGAAATAAAAATGAGCAAGACGACCAAGTTTCTTTTAGGTGAAGAAGACATCCCCAAAGCCTGGTACAACATCCAGGCGGATCTCCCCCAGCCCCTGCCCCCGGTGCTGCATCCAGGCACGGGCCAGCCCGTGGGCCCGGACGATCTGGCCCCGCTGTTTCCCATGGCTCTGATCGGCCAGGAAGTGAGCCAGGAGCGCTGGATTGAAATCCCCGAGCCGGTGCGCGACGCCTACCGCCAGTGGAGACCCTCGCCGCTGTACCGCGCCCATGGCCTGGAAAAGGCGCTGGATACCCCCGCGCACATTTACTACAAGTACGAGGGCACCTCGCCGGTGGGTTCGCACAAGCTGAACACCGCCCTGGCCCAGGCCTTCTACAACAAGAGCGAGGGCGTGAAGGCCCTGACCACCGAGACCGGGGCCGGTCAGTGGGGCAGCGCCCTTTCGCTGGCCTGCGCGCACTTCGGGGTGGACCTTGAGGTATACATGGTCAAGGTTTCCTACGAGCAGAAGCCCTACCGCCGCAGCGTGATCCAAAGCTACGGAGCCAAGGTGTACCCCAGTCCCTCGGAACGCACCCAGTCCGGCAAGGCCATCCTGGCCAAGGACCCCAACACCACCGGCTCGCTGGGCATCGCCATCTCCGAGGCGGTGGAGGCCGCGGCCACCAGCGGTGGCGCCAAGAAATACGGTCTGGGCTCGGTGCTCAACCATGTATTGCTGCACCAGACGGTGATCGGTGAGGAATCTCTCAAGCAGTTCGAACTGGCGGGGGAATACCCGGATGTGGTGATCGGCTGCGCCGGAGGGGGCTCCAACTTCGCCGGCCTGGCCCTGCCGTTCGTGCGGGAAAACCTGGCGGGCAAGTCCACGCGCATCGTGGCCGTGGAGCCTATGGCCTCGCCCAGCCTCACCAAGGGCAAGTATGTGTATGACTTCGGGGACGCGGCCATGACCACGCCCCTGATGAAGATGTACACCCTGGGCCACAGCTTCCTGCCAGCGCCCATCCACGCCGGCGGGCTGCGCTATCACGGCATGGCGCCCATTGTGTGCCACCTGTACGATCTCAAGCTGATCGAGGCGGTGGCCTACCACCAGAACCCGGTGTTCGAGGCGGCCATCACCTTTGCCCGGTCCGAGGGCATCATCCCCGCGCCGGAATCGTCCCACGCCATCCGCGCGGCGGTGGACGAGGCCCTCAAGTGCAAGGCCAGCGGTGAGTCCAAGGTAATCGCCTTCAACCTGTCCGGCCACGGGCACTTCGACATGGGTGCCTACGACGCATACTTCGCCGGAGAACTGACGGACTATGAGTATCCGGTGGAACAGGTGGAAAAGGCGCTGTCCGAACTGCCGCCGGTGGGGCAGTAAGTCCTATGGCCCGCACCAACGTGG
>JAOUPZ010000238.1 GCA_029879595.1 Deltaproteobacteria bacterium
TTCCGCTCCGTTAAAGCAGGTGCGGGGGGCAGCGGTCTAGAGTGCCGGCCCCTGCTGGGGCTGAAGTTGCCCATGGGCAAAAACGGGGGGCAAAACCCCCAAATTCTTTATTTCGAGATGGCTTGTTTACTCTTAATCATAATCGGCGCCTTTCTGAGGCCGGCTCTTGATACATATCCCCTGAACGTTTGAAGGGTTGCACCGGTATTCCTGTCGCCGCCACCAGCACGGCCTGGCAGGGGGCATGGCGCCAATGATCGCCTGGACCCATTGGCATTTGATGCTGATCATTTGATGCTGATGCTGGCTCCAGGCGCGTTGGCCTGCCGCTAAAACATCACGATAAAAAGGCAAATCTTTGGCAAGGGACAGTTTTTCCAGCGTGGTTTTTAAGCGTGGTTTTAACAGTGGGGTATTATCAGGAGGCGAAACGCCGCCCCCTTTAAATTATTGCCAGCATATTTTGCATCACTGCCTGCATTTTGCAGGATGCCGATCCCGGGCTAGAACGATTAGTTTTATCCTCCGGGATGGTGGAGTGAAAGGCGGTCTGATCAGCTGATTTTGGTCAATGTGATCGACTTGCCGCGCACACTTACCTTGAGCTTGTCTCCGGGCTGCATTTTCGCCCGTTCCAGCGGCTCCTGGGGGATGTTTACCCCGTAGGCGCTGCCCTTGCCCCGGCGCTTGATCTCCACCGTTTCAATCAGCTTTTTCACCTTCTTGCTCTTGCGTCCCAGCTTGAAAGGCGGCACGGGGTGACCGGTAATCTGGGAAGCCTTGACGAGCCTGTTGTTCAGGGTGAAGGTTGTCTTATAGCCAAGCTTTTTGGCTATTTCCTTTTGGTTGAAGCCCTCTTTTGCCAGCTTTTCCACATCTTTAAGCAGATTGATCAGTTCCTGGTTTTGTCCTTCTGCTGTTTTTTTTCCTTTGGCCATATCGTTACCTTTTGCGATGACTTTGTTCGGGCGTTTTCTTTGACGTTTATCGTGACAGGCTAAACTGTCAATTTAAATGAAAGTTGGATTCTGCTAATGGCAAATCGTAAACTTTCATAATTCCTGTCTCTGTATCTGTTCAGGAATAATGGCATTTATTCTATTGCTGTGGCTGATACCTGTCAAGGAGGAAAATAAAAATAACATCAATAATAATCCAACGTGCATTCAGGCATAGCGACAATACATTTGATCAAGTCAGAATTTTCAAACATGGGAATCAATCGAAAAATGGGAAACACCCGCGAACAGGCAATGTAAACCGTTAATGGGGCTGCCTTCGCATAGTATCAGTTTTTGTTTGTCTGTTTATCCGGGAATATGTTTCAGGATAAAAGCCGGGCAGGGGTAAATGGTTTGGAGCTTATATTTCGTTGGCATAAAAAAGCAGGTCGGCATACGTTGAAAATACCAGGAAATATCGCCCTGCGTTCGGCTCCTGGCCAGATTCTGCCAGGCGTTCCGGGGCAGGGGTGTCGTTTCAGGGAGCGCCAGTGGGGATTGTGGTGCGGAACCATTTTACATGAGGCCCTGCTGTGATAGATATTTATAATTCCTCAGGTGATTTCGCCTGGGGGGGAATGCCGGATGTTTCGGAAACACAACCATGACAACCAGGGAGAAAAATACGAGATGATCAGCTTTTCCGGAAAGAAGGGCCTTGTTCTAGGCATAGCCAATCAGCGCAGCATAGCCACAGCGGTGGCCGAGGTGTTGAATGAGCTAGGCGCTGAGATGGCTTTTACCTATGGCCCTGATCCCAAGGGCCGGTTTGCCCAGAACGTGGAGAAAGTCGCCGAGGAAATGAACGTTTCGCATGTATTGCCCCTGGATGTGGCCAATGACCAGGACATTGCCGATGTGTTCGGCAAGCTGGAAAAGGAATGGGGGGGGTTGGACTTTGTGGTGCACTCGGTGGCCTTTGCCGAAAGGGAAAACCTGGAGACGGCTTTTTCCCTTACCTCAAGGGAAGGCTGGAATATCGCCCAGGACATCAGCGCCTACTCCATTGTGCCGGTGACCCGCTATGCCATCCCGCTGATGCGCAATAACGGCGGCGGAAGCGTGGTGGGGATGAGCTTTATCGGCTCGGTGCTGGCGGTTCCCAACTACAATGTAATGGGCCCGGCCAAGGCCGCGCTGGAATCAGCGGTGCGTTATCTGGCCAGGGAACTGGGCCCGGAAAACATTCGCGCCAACACCATCTCCGCGGGCGCCATCCGCACACTTTCATCCTCGGGCATCGGCAAGTTCGGCGAGATGCTCAAGGTTGCCGGCGAGCACTCCGCCACCGGCCGCAATGTTACCACCAGGGAGGTGGCCATGACGGCGGCGTTCCTGCTCAGCGACTGTGCTTCGGCCATAACCGGGCAGACCATCTATGTCGATGGCGGATACAACATCATGGCCAACTGAAGCCTGACCAATACTTATGCATGGCCAGGCGCAGGAATCTGGCTGTTCTCAACCCGGGTCGGACTGCGGCCCGGGATATACCTTGCAGACAGGCCGGCTGAGCCGGTCCGGGGCAAGGGGCCGGCGGGGGGCGGAGTCGAAAAAACACCATGGACGTAACCGATACATCCTATGCCGAGGGCCGGATCCTGGACTTTGATTCCGAGGATAAAATCCGCGCCGACCTGCTGGAGACCTTTCCCTATGAGGGCCCCCGGCAGAACATTGAATATGAGACGGCTGAGTTTTCCGCGGTATGCCCCTATTCGGGGCTGCCGGATTATGCCACCCTGCGCATCGAGTATGTGCCCGGCGAGGTGGTGGTAGAACTGAAATCGCTCAAATACTACATCGTGTCCTACCGCAATGTGGGGATATTCCAGGAAAACGCTACCAAGAGGATCTACCAGGATCTGTGGGAGCTGTTGAAGCCACAGCGGCTTTGCGTGACGACCGAATATAATACCCGGGGGGGGATAGACTCCATCTGCGAAATAGACTCCGATTTTCAGGGGTAGGTTTGGTCCGTGACGGCAGATCGTCCAGGCACGGCCGGCGGGGGCCTGAGTTCCAGCCCGGGTAAAGACAGCAATGCTTTGTTTTGGAGCTATTCATAACTAGGGACGGAGAAACCCATGACAATACCTGTTTTGGTGAACGGATCACTGGGCCGGATGGGCAGTCAGTCCGTGCAGGCGGTGCAGGCGGACCCGGAGCTTGATCTGGTGGCCCAGACCGACATCGGGGACGACCTGTCGGCGGCCATTACGGGGTCCGGTGCCCGGGTGGTGGTGGATTTCACCCTTCCCGAAAGCGCCATGGAAAACGCCCGGACGATTATCGCCGCGGGGGCGCACCCGGTGATCGGCACCACGGGATTCACCCCGGAGGAGATATCCCGGTTGCAGCAGGAGTGCGAATCCAGGAAGCTGGGCGGGCTGATAGCCCCCAACTTCGCCATCGGCGCGGTATTGATGATGAGATTTGCCGCCGAGGCGGCCCGGCACATGCAGCATGTGGAGATCATAGAACTGCATCACGATGGCAAGGCCGAGGCCCCGTCCGGCACCGCCATCAAGACCGCCGAGATGATTCAGCATGAGCGTCCCCAGGCTCCCCGGCCGCTGGTTGAGTGCAGGGAGCTTCAACCCGGCGCGCGGGGCACCAGCGCCTATCCGGTACCCATACATTCTGTGCGGCTGCCCGGCCATGTGGCCCATCAGGAGGTCATCCTGGGTGGAGTGGGGGAAACCCTGCGCATCCGGCATGATTCCATCAGCCGTGAATCCTTCATGTACGGTGTGATCCTCGCCGTTAAGAGGGTGGTCACGGAGGAACGGCTGCATTACGGCCTGGAACACCTGCTCTGAAGCCTGCACAATTTTACCCAGTGCCCCGGCCGCATGAGGCGGCCTCCGGGGTCGCTTTCCCAATCCCATCCCATGCACGGAAACCCATGAGTGAATCCCCCAAAGAAGAGGCCCCTGTTATTCCTGCCCCCAAGCCCGGCAGCGGAAAGCTGGCCGGTGTGCAGCAACTGCTGGATGTGGTGGCCGCCCTGCGCAGCGAGCACGGCTGCCCCTGGGACAGGGAGCAGAACCACCGCAGCCTGATTCCGCACCTGATCGAGGAGTCCTACGAACTGGTGGAGGCGATAGAGTCCGGAAATGAAGCGGATATCCGAGAGGAAATGGGCGATGTTCTGCTCCAGGTGATTTTCCACGCCCAACTGGCCCGGGAGGAAGGCCGGTTCGAGTTCGATGCCGTGGCCGGCGCTCAGGCTGAAAAACTGATCGAACGCCACCCCCATGTTTTTGCCGGAGAAAGCGCCAGGGATGCCGAGGACGTCCTTCACCGCTGGCACCACCGCAAAATGAAGCAGCGGAACAGCGCCATGGATGGTATTCCCAAAACGCTGCCGGCCTTGAGCTGGGCCCTCAAGGTGGGATCCAGGGCCGCCAAAAGTGGCTTTGAATGGAGGGATACGAAAGAAATACTGGACAAAGTGGTGGAAGAAGTGGCAGAGATAAGGGAAGCTGCCGAAAAAAACCTAACGGGTGAATCCTTATTCAACCCGGACAGGAAACTGGGAACGGCGGCCAAAAAGCCTGTGGGGAAACCAAACAAGGGGAATAATCCAGTTGACCTGCCGTCAGAAGCGGTGGGCGCCCAGATGAACGACTCCCATGATCTGGAGGGAGAGTTCGGCGATTTGCTTTTTGCTTTGGTTCAAATGGGACGTTGGATGGGACTTGATCCCGAACACGCCCTGAGAAGAACCGTTGCGAAATTTATTACGCGCTTCCAATGGATGGAAGAGGCAATCAAGCGGGAGAAGCTCTCTGTATCCGGGAAACCGGAAGAAGACGGTGAAATCACTATTGAGCAGTGGTGGAGCCTGTGGAAGAGAGCCAAGGAATCTTTGAGAAAACTTGAGGGCCAGGAACAGGCCTGAGGTTTCCGGCCAGGAGGCCAGGATTACTTTAATTGCCGATGGGGAAAATGGAAGATAACGGTTATATCTGGATGATCGACAGGAGAGTCCTGGAGTATATCCGATTCCAAGAATTCAGCTGGCTGGA
>JAOUPZ010000239.1 GCA_029879595.1 Deltaproteobacteria bacterium
GAAAGAGCAGGACGGCTCGTTCGACCTGGCGGTGTTCTCGCAGTCCCTGCATCACATGGAGCAGCCCGCCCTGGGCCTGCGCCAGGCGGTGCGTGTGCTGCGCACCGGCGGACGCCTGCTGGTGGTTGACCTGGCCCCCCACGACCAGGAGTGGGTGCGGGAAAAACTGGGGCACCAGCACCTGGGGTTTGAACCCGAGGAGCTGCGGGCCATGCTCCGGCAGGCCGGGCTGGGGCAGCTGGCCCTGGAACAGGTGAATCAGCGCCGGGGCGAGGTGTTCCGGGTGCTTCAGGCCAGCGGGGTCAAGGAATGAGGCCCGGCAGGATACCCCGGAGACTGCAGGTCCCGCGGGATATCCTTAGGAAACGGCGGCTTACGCCGGTCATCTGTTTTTGCTGGAAATGAACTCCAGGTTTGTTGACAGGTATTTCAAGGGTGTGTGATCCACCAGGCACTGGTCGATCCGTTCCCAGATATTCGGAGCCGGATAATGCACCTTGTTCTTGGGAAACAGCTGCCGGAACCACATATCGTGCAGACTGAAGCCCGCCCCGGCCAGCAAGCCGCGGACCTGGGCTCTGGAATACAGACGGTCGTGAACCTCCTTGCCCAGAAGGCCAAACAGGTGCTGAGTCCAGGAAAGTGAATAAGGAAGAAACAGACAGATAAACAGGCCGCCGGGCCTTAACACCCGGTGGAGTTCACTAAGGGAGTTTTTATCATCGGGAACATGCTCCAGAACACCGAAGCTTAACACCACGTCAAAGGACCCCTCCTCAAAAGGAAGCAAATACTCATGTTCCAGCATTTTGAAGGGAATGCCATGGCGGGTGAAAAAATCCCCCCGGTGCTCATCGGCCACCGGGACGGGAACATCACAGGCGCTTATATTTCCTCCCAGACTTTTCAGGGACAGCGCATTCTGGCCCCAACCTGTCCCCCAGTCCAGGATGGAAATATCGGAAAACGGTTTGTCATGCCAGGCCGTGGAAATTTCCCTGACATAGCGTGTCAGGTAATAATAAATGATGCCACAGGACTTGTTGGCGATGGTTTGATAGTGACGGACAGCTCCAGCGATGTCCTCAATGTCCTTCATGTCCGAGGGCAGGGAATGAAATGAGTTTTTCCGGATTTTCAGAAATTCTGCGTTGCTCAGCGTTGAAGGCATGTAATATCCGCGGGTTGGGCTGGACACGGTGCTGGATGCCAGCGGGATTTTTACCAAGCATAAACCAAAAACAGGTTGTATATCAAAGGGCAAAAGGCTTATAGCCCTTTTGCCATAACAGACCCGGCCGGGGGCCGGCATTTTTCAACGGGGATTTTGAGAGGCATATTTTGAAAAACACGGACCGGGAACAAAGAATTGCCGCACTGCGCCAGGCCATGACTCAACGGGTGCTGCTGCTAGACGGTGCATCGGGAACATACCTGCAGGGGCTCGACCTGGGAGCGGAAGACTTCGGCGGCGAGAAATACGAGGGCTGCTCGGAAAACCTCGCGCTGACCCGCCCCGAAATACTGAGCCGGATGCACCTGGACTACCTGGACGCCGGGGCGGACATCATTGAAACCAACACCTTCGGGGGAACCCCGCTGGTGCTGGACGAGTTCTCCCTGGGCCAGAAGGCCCGGCAGATCAACCGCCGCTGCGCCGAACTGGCCCGTGAGGCGGCCGCCCTGAGAAGCACTCCGGAAAGCACCCGCTGGGTGGCCGGCTCCATGGGGCCCACCACCCGCGCCATTTCCGTCACCGGGGGCATCACCTTCGATGAACTCCGGGACAACTTCTGCGAGCAGGCCCTGGGGCTGATCGAGGGCGGGGTGGACTACCTGCTGCTGGAGACCTGCCAGGACACCCGCAACATCAAGGCCGGGCTGCTGGGAATCGACCAGGCCAACAGCGAACTGGGCACCACGGTCCCCGTGGCGGTCTCGGTGACCATCGAGCCCATGGGCACCATGCTGGCCGGCCAGGGCGTGGAGGCCCTCTACGCCAGCATAATGCACCGCGATCTGCTGTATGTGGGTCTGAACTGCGCCACCGGCCCGGAGTTCATGACCGACCATGTGCGCTCGCTGGCCTCCCTGTCGGTGTTTCCCGTGGGCGTTATGCCCAACGCGGGCCTGCCGGACGTGGACGGCAACTACCTGGAAACCCCCCGCATGATGAGCGACGTGCTGAAACGGTTCCTGGACCAGGGCTGGGTGAACCTGCTGGGGGGGTGCTGCGGCACCACCCCGGAATACACCCGGGCCTTCGCCGAACTGTTGCAGGGGGCGGTTCCCCGCAAACCGGCCCTTACGGGGCGCAGCCTGCTTTCCGGGGTGGACTTTCTGGAGATGGACGAGGAGAACCGCCCCATTATTGTGGGGGAACGCACCAATGCGGTGGGCTCCCGGCTGTTCCGGCGGCTCATAAGCGAGGAGAAGTTCGACGAGGCCTCGGACATCGCCCGGCGGCAGGTGAACGGCGGCGCCCAGGTGATAGACATCAACCTGGCCAATCCGGACCGCAACGAGGAGGAGGACATGACCCGCTTCCTGGAGCAGGTCATCCGCAAGATCAAGGCCCCCCTGATGATCGATTCCACCGATGCCGCCGTCATCGCCCGGGCCCTGCCCTATTCACAGGGCAAGGCGGTCATCAACTCCATCAACCTGGAGGAGGGCGAGGAGCGCTTCCGGGAAGTGGTTCCGCTGGCCCGGCAATACGGAGCGGCCCTGGTGGTGGGAACCATCGACGAGGACCCGGAGCACGGCATGGCCGTGACCAGGCAGCGCAAGCTGGAGATAGCCCGGCGCTCCCTTGACCTGCTCACCGGCGAATATGGCATGGCCCCGGAGGATATCATCTTCGACCCCCTGGTGTTCCCCTGCGCCACCGGGGACGAGAACTACCGGGGCTCTGCCCGGGAAACCGTGGAGGGACTGCGCCTGATCAAGGAGGCCTTTCCACGCTCCAAGACCATCCTGGGGGTGAGCAATGTATCCTTCGGTCTGCCCCCGGCGGGCCGGGAGGTCGTCAACGCCGTGTTCCTGTACCACTGCGTGCAGGCAGGGCTGGACATGGCCATAGTCAACTCGGAAAAACTGGTGCGCTATGCCTCGCTGGCCGAGGAGGAGCGCCTGCTGGCCGAGGAGATCCTTTTCGACTCCGGCGATGAGGCCATCGCCGCCTTCGCCGCGCACTTCCGCGATAAGCCCACGGAGGCCCCCCAGGCAAGGGAACGGCTGCCCCTGGATCAACGGCTGGCCCGCTACATCGTGGACGGCAGCAAGGACGGCCTCTACGCGGACCTGGACGAGGCCCTGGCTCCGGACGGGGCCAACATGCGTCCCCTGGAGATCATCAACGGCCCCCTGATGGCTGGCATGGACGAGGTGGGGCGGCTGTTCAACGGCAACAAGCTGATCGTGGCCGAGGTGCTGCAGAGTGCGGAGGCCATGAAGGCCGCCGTGACCCACCTGGAGCCCCACATGGACAAGTCGGAATCCACCGGACAGGCCACCCTGCTGCTGGCCACCGTGAAGGGCGATGTCCACGATATCGGCAAGAACCTGGTGGACATCATCTTCACCAACAACGGCTACCGGGTCATCAACCTGGGGATAAAAATCCCCCCGGAGACACTGATCCAGGCCTGCCGGGAGCACCAGCCGGACCTGCTGGGGCTTTCCGGGCTGCTGGTGAAATCGGCCAACCAGATGGTGGTCACGGCCGAGGACCTGCGCAACTCGGGGATATCGGTGCCCATGCTGGTGGGGGGGGCGGCCCTCAGCAACACCTTCACCCGCAAGCGCATCGCCCCCGGCTATGGGGGGCTGGTGCTGTACGCCCGCGACGCCATGAGCGGACTGGAACTGGCGGGACAGCTGAAAAACCCGGTGGAACGGGCCCGCCTGGAGGAGGAACTGGCCCGGGAGGCGGAGGAGACGGCCACGGAGGCTCAGGCCGCCCGGCCCCGCGCCCCCGTCACGGAGGAGCGCTCACAGCGGGTGCGCATAGACCTGCCCACTCCCGAAGTGCCCGACACGGCTCTCCATGCGCTGGAACGGCTGAACCTGGACGAGGTGTGGGCCTATGTCAACCCGCAGATGCTCTATGGCAAGCACCTGGGCCTGCGGGGCAACTTTGAGCGGCTGCTGGGCGAGGGAGACGCCAAGGCCGGTGAACTGAAGAACGTGGTGGAGCAGGTCAAGCAGAACTGCCGGCAGGGCGGCATGACGGCCCGGGCCATCTGGAGGTTTCTGCCCGCCCGCTCCCAGGGCAACCGGCTGACCCTGCTGGACCCGAAAACGGAAGAGGAACTGGAGGTGTTCGACCTGCCCCGCCAGCCCCGCGAACAGGGGCTGGCCCTGCCCGACTTCGTGCTGCCCGGCGAGCCCGGACGGCCTGATCATGTGGCCCTGCTGGTCACCACCGCCGGGGAGGGCATCCGGGAGCGCGCCGGGGAACTGAAGGATCGCGGGGAATACCTGCAAAGCCATGTGCTGCAAGCCCTGGCCCTGGAAACCGCCGAGGCCGCCGCGGAGTGGCTCCATGCCCGCATCCGGGCCATGTGGGGCTTTGCCGATGGGCCGGACATGACCATGCTGCAGCGCTTCAAGGCCCAGTACCGGGGCAAGCGCTATTCCTTCGGCTATCCGGCCTGCCCGGAGCTCTCACACCAGCAGGGGCTGTTCCGGCTGCTCAAGCCGGAGCAGATCGGGGTCAATCTCACCGACGGCTATATGATGGACCCCGAGGCCTCGGTATCGGCCCTGGTGTTTCACCACCCGGACGCGGTGTATTTTTCCGTGGGGCCGGACACCGGCGAGGGTGGGGAATAGAACAAAAGCCGGGGCGGAGCCTTACTGATAATCCTCCTCAGGGAGGCCTCACAGGGGTTCCTCCTCAGGGCCGCCAGAGTATCTCCGGCTTGCCGGCAAACAGGTCCATGTGGCGGGCCAGCACGAACAGGGCGTCGGAGAGGCGGTTCAGAAAGGGCAGGTCCTGGCGGGAAGGCTCCAGACCTGC
>JAOUPZ010000240.1 GCA_029879595.1 Deltaproteobacteria bacterium
ACACCGTATGCGATGATTTGCGGTGAGAGCCTGAACCTGTGCTCAGGAGCGCCCTTTTTCGGTAAGCACCGAGATGTGGTCCTTCTTGAGATTGGAAAAAATGTTTTTCCCCGGAACAGCGGATTCGCTGATTCTGCGGGGAGGAGGCTCAATGACCTCCTCGCGCTGGGGGGGGGCGGGGACATCCGCAGGCCTGGGCGCAGGGGGCGGGTTGTCCGCTTCGGCGCCGGTTCGGGCTCGGGGAGTCGATTTGCCGGATTTCCCATCCCGCAGCAGGGCGTCGTACTTGATGTTCTGCATGTCCAGATTGCGGGTGAACTCCTGCAGAACCTGAATCCGGTCGTCTGGAAATATTTTTCCGGATATGTTGAACCTGCCGTTTTCCGGGAGGTTCTTCAGGTGGCCGGATAATTTCTTGATGAACCCGGTTACCTGGGCGGGAGGAAGTTTCTTTTCCGCTCCGGCGTCCTTGCCGATGGCTTCAAAGACGATTTTCAGCAGGGTATCCCGCTTCAGCATGTCCTGCAGGAACAGATAGTGGAGAAACCGCCGGAATATCTTGGCCAGACCCTGGTGAATGCCCAGGGTTATCAGAACGGGGCTGGATATGTCGATCTGTAAAAGTGAAAGCTGGTGGTTCTTGGGGTCCACGCTGGTTACGGCGCAGACGAACTCATATCCGCTTTGCAGGAAGTCCATCACCTGGGCCAGCATGGTTACGGAAAACTGGTCGGGCGCAGGAATCTGATAGGAAATCTGCAAAGGGACGATGCCTTCCCTCAAGGGGGCCATGCTCAGTTCCTTGGCAAGGTCGCTGACTCCGGCAAAGCGGGAAATGAACATATCCCAGTGGTATCCGATACGGTCTATATCCAGCAGCAGACCCACCAGTTCCTCCTCGCTCAGGCGTCCCTTATAGCGGTAGTACTCCCAGTGTTTCTGATAAAGGCCCTCCACCTCTTCGGAAAGCTCGGAAAGACGCTTCAGATCGACAATGCTGGAGGGAATGTCCCGGTGGGTGGCCCGCAGGTCTTCCAGGCGGATGATGGCCCTTCTCAAGGCTTTCAGAGCCTCCTGGATCCCCTGACAGAAGGATTCATTGAACAGGGCTTCCTTGATTTCCACGTTTATGAAGGAAACCAGTTCTGATTGCAGAAGATGTTCGGGAAGTCCGTCGAGAAACCGGTATCGAATTTCGCTGTACTGACGAAATCGGGCATCCATCAGCGACACGATTTCTGCCGCTACCGGCTCTATTATGGCGTGGTTTTGTTTTAGCTGTTGTATAATCACCGCTTCACGTCCATGTACAGGGTGATTTTGCCCCAAGCCGCGCCCATCCCGGTCGCGGCTCCTGGTTTCAAAATAACAATATCCTAACGGTTGCCTTTTATCAATTCCGTTTCCGGGAAGAAGAAGGCTATTTCCTTTGCGGCCGTTTCCGGGGCGTCTGAACCGTGAACGGTATTTATTTCCACATTTTTCGCAAAGTCTTTCCGGATGGTGCCTTCGTCTGCCTTTTCCGGATTGGTTGCTCCCATCAGTTCCCGGTTTTTCTGGATGGCATTATAACCCTCGAGAACGCTCACCACAATAGGCCCGGAGGTCATATAGGTGGCGAGGCTGTCGAAAAACGGGCGTTCCCGGTGAACCGCATAAAAAGCCTCGGCCTCCTCCCTGGTCAACCTGGTAAGGCGGAGGGCCCGGATGGTCAATCCTGCTTTTTCAAAGCGGCTGATAATCCTGCCAATGATGTTCCTTTCGACCCCATCGGGTTTGATGATGGACAGAGTCAGTTCTTTTTCAGCCATTAAAACCTTGTAATATATGAATTAAAACAACAATTGCCTGGGCATTGAGTAAAGGCCGGGGCTGCCAATATTGTTGCTCACCGCCTCATTATGTATCGAAGGAAAAGCAAGCTCAAGGGGAATCAGGCGCCGGACTTCAGTTTGTCAAGGGCGTAGCTGGTGGCCAACTCATATCCCATGGGCCCCAACCCGCTGATTATTCCCACTGCGATATCAGCAAGATAGGACTTGCCCCGGAAAGCTTCCCGGGCGTGTACATTGGAGATATGAATCTCAATGAAGGGAATTTTTATGGCCAGGATGGCATCGCGAAGGGCCACGCTGGTGTGGGTGTATGCGCCGGCATTGATAAGCAGAAAATCCGCCTTGTTGTGCTTATGCAGCCAGTCGACCATGTCACCCTCGGAGTTGGACTGGAAGCACTGAACCTGATGACCGGCTTCACGGGCCAGGTCGCCAACCGCTTTTTCAATCTGCTTAAGGGTGGTGGCACCGTATATGGAAGGTTCCCGCTGGCCCAGGGTGTTCAGATTGGGGCCATTCAACAGCAGAATTGTCGCCATGGATCAAATCTTCAGTTCAAAGACCGGCAGTTCGGTGCCTTCGTCTTTCGGTTCGTAAATAAAGGATGTTCCACAGCCGCAGGAGCCTTTGGCGGATGGGTTGATGAATTTCAATCCGCGGTCAACCAGATTGTAGCTCCAGTCAATCTCGGTGCCATCTATGTACAGATGGCTTTTCTTGTCCACCAGTATGCGCAGTCCCTGGGATTCAAACTCCAGATCGTATTTTCCCTTGTTGCCGTCAAACTCAAATGTATAGGTGAAACCGGAACAGCCGCCTCCCTTGATACCGATTCGGACAGGGATTTCTTCACCCAGCCCTTCCTCAGCTTTGATCTTGCGGATTTCCTTGGCGGCGGCTTCTGATAGTGTGATCATGTGTTTTGGTCTTCTGAAAGTTGTCCGGGCGTGTTTTTGCCTGTCCGTCCGGGGGCCTGGAAAGTTTTGATACTTCCAATATGCTGATATGAATATATTATTCTAAAGGCTTATGCTCGCCTCTTCTGTTATTTTATATTGTGGCCTGCAAATGTGTCAATGAGGCAATGGGAAATGCTCCATCTGGGTGTTCTCAAAAAGTTTTCTCCAAAAAACTAAGATCACGCGGTGACAAAACGGGTTCGAGCACCTGGAGCTTTTATTGAGCAGGACATCCAGTGCGAAATTAAAAGAAGGGAAAAATCCGAAGTTTTATTAACATCCCGGGCATTTCTGATAGGATTATAGGTGTAAGATGTAAAAAAGAGGGCGGGTTTGACCCCGAAGGACGAGATATTTCGTATATTATAGGCAGGAACACAAAAATCATAAAACCTGATCTAAAGCACTGCACCACAAAGGTGAAACGATGTCTGAACTGAAAACCGGTCCCACCATCACGCTGCCCATGCTTCCCATGCGGGAGGATATTATTTTCCCCGGCATGACAGTGCCTTTTTTCATTGGCAGGAAACAGTCCATGGAGGCGGTCGAAAAGGCTCTCAACAGCGACCGGAAGATTTTTGTGATTACGCAGAGGGATACCTCCATCGAGCGCCCCACCGAGGAAGACCTGTTCGATGTGGGGACTGTGGGCAACATCCTGCAGATTATGAGGCTGCCCAACGGCACACTGAAGGCCCTGTTCGAGGCGAAATCCAGGGGCAGGCTGATCGAGGCCCAGTTGAATCGCGATTATTATTATGCGGTGGTCGAGGAACTCCCCATTATTCAGGATGCGGGCCCTGAAATAACTGAAATCGCAAATAAAATTAAAAGTATCGCCCAGGAATATATCCAGGAGACCAAGAAGAACCCCGATGAAATAGACGTGGAGGCCATCTTAAACTCACCCCCAGACGAACTGGCTGACAAGCTGGCTCCCCTGTTGAGCACCTCCAGGGAGAGCAAGCAGGGGCTGCTGGAGGAGATGGATCCCCGGAGCAGGCTGGAAAAAGTCCGGCAGACCATGAGCGACGACACTCAGGTGCGACAGCTCGAGAAAAAGCTCAAGGATCAGGTTCGCAAATCCCTGGGAACCCAGCACCGGGACGAATTTCTGCAGGATCAGCTGAAGGCGATTCAAAAGGAGCTTGGACAGGGGGAGGATGCCCGTGACGACTTTGATGAAATGGAAAAGCAGATCGCGGAATGTGGAATGCCCGAAAATGTGGTGGACGTGGCCAAAAAGGAGCTTAAAAAGCTCAGGCTGATGTCTCCCATGAGCGCCGAGGCCAATGTGGGTCGCAACTACCTGGACTGGCTGACATCCCTGCCCTGGGCGAAAAACACCGATGACCAGTTTGATCTGGAACGGGCTCAGAAGATCCTGGACGAGGACCACTACGGTCTGGAAAAGGTAAAGGAACGGATAATTGAATACATGGCCGTGAGCAAGATGAAAGGGCACCTGAAGGGGCCCATTCTCTGCTTTGTGGGGCCCCCGGGAGTCGGGAAGACCTCACTTGCCAAGTCTATCGCCAGAGCTCTGGGCCGCAATTTTGCCCGCATGAGCCTGGGAGGAATCCGGGATGAGGCCGAGATCAGAGGGCACAGGCGTACCTATATCGGCGCCATGCCGGGCAAGATCATCCAGGCGGTGAGAAAGGCCAAGAGCCACAACCCGGTAATTCTGATGGATGAGATAGACAAGCTCTATGCCTCCATCATGGGCGATCCCTCGGCCGCCATGCTTGAGGTGCTAGATCCTGAGCAGAACCGCACCTTCATGGATCACTATATCGAGGTGGAGTACGACCTTTCAGAATCACTGTTCGTTTGCACGGCCAACTCCACGGCCAATATCAGCCCTCCGCTGCTGGACAGGATGGAAGTGATCAATCTGCCGGGCTATACAGCGCTGGAAAAAATGAAAATCGCCCAGCGGCATCTGATCCCTAAGCAACTCACCGATCACGGACTGGGTGATGAGGATGTAAAGCTGAAGAAGGATGCCGTGCTGGCAATAATTGATAATTACACCCGCGAGTCAGGCGTCAGGGGACTGGAGCGGGAGATTGGAAAAATACTGAGAAAACTGGTGACTCAGGTGATGCGCAATGACAAGGACAATATGCCCTTGTCCGTCACCAGGAAATCCGTGGAGAAATATCTTGGCGTTCCAAGATATCACCATCAAACCGCTGAGAAAAAGACGAAAT
>JAOUPZ010000241.1 GCA_029879595.1 Deltaproteobacteria bacterium
CACGGCCATTGCCTATGAGACGGTCACCGGCCCCGGCGGCTCGGTTCCGCTGCTGGCCCCCATGAGCCAGGTGGCGGGGCGGCTCAGCGTCCAGGCCGGAGCCCACCACCTGGAAAAGCACGCCGGCGGCCGGGGCGTGCTGCTGGGAGGAATACCGGGGGTCCGTCCCGCCCGGGTCGTCATAATCGGGGGAGGCTCGGTGGGTGCCCAGGCGGCCTCGGTGGCCCTGGGCATGGGGGGCGACACGGTGCTGCTGGATATCAACCCCCAGGTCATGGAGGGGCTGGAACGGGCCTTCCAGGGGCGACTGAGGACGGTGTATTCCACGCCCCAGGCCCTGGCCGCGGAACTGGCCGGGGCGGACCTGGTCATCGGGGCGGTGTATGTAACCGGAGCCCGGGCTCCGCGGCTGGTCACCAGGGCTCACCTGAAAAGCATGAAGCCCGGGGCGGTGCTGGTGGACGTGGCCATAGATCAGGGGGGCTGCGCCGAGACCTCGCGCCCCACCACCCATGGCGATCCTGTGTTTGTGGAGGAAGGCGTGGTGCACTACTGCGTGGCCAATATGCCCGGCGCGGTTCCCCGCACATCCACCCTGGGGCTGACCAACGTCACCCTGCCGCGCGTCCTGGCGCTGGCCGGCAAGGGGCTCAAGGCCCTGGAGGACGACCCCGGCCTGGCGGACGGGCTGAATATTGAGGGAGGCAAAGTGCGTCACCGGGCCGTGGCTGAATCCACCGGCTTGCCCTTTGAGCCCTGGCCCGGCGTCAAGGCCTAGCGCGGATCATCCCCCCAGGTCGGCCAGCACCTGACCGGGGTGTTCCGCGGCCTTCACCTTTTCGTATACGCGCTCGATCAATCCATCGGAGCCGATGACATAGCTGATCCGGCGGTGGCTTTTGGCGTCCCGGGCGCTCACCGCGCCATAGGCGAGGGCCACCTGATTGTCCTCGTCGCTCAACAGGTCAAACCCGAAGCCCTGCTTTTCCCTGAAGCGCCGGTTTTTCTCCGGCGGGTCGTTGCTTATGCCCAGAATAACTGCGCCCAGTTTTTCAAATTCGGAGATTCGGTCACGGAATCCCTGGCCTTCCCGGGTTCAGCCCGAGGTGGCGGCTCGGGGATAGAACCAGAACACCACCCGCTTTCCCTGGTAGTCCTCCAGCCGGATCATCCGGCCGTCCTGGCTGGGAAGGGAAAACTGAGGCGCGCGGTCTCCTGTTTTCAGCATGGTCATGGTGATTCTCCCTGTATGGTGGAGCGGATAACTCTCTCCGCGGGTCTGAACTCAATAAAAACAAAAAAAAACGGCCAAGTCTGCTATAATCCATATGCTTTTAACGAACGCCGGCCCCTGAATGGCCGGAGGTATTTACCCGGAGGCAATACTTCGTTCCGGAACTTGGCAAGGCCACCTGATCCGTGAGAAGTTTGCAGGTGCCGGGCTGATCAAATGCTCCCTGCAATCGGCCCGGTTGCTGATACCACTGAAACGACGCCTGAATGCCCGAATCCGGGCGGACACCCGGAGACAGGCCATCAATTACAGGAAACCGTGAGAGAAACCATGCTGAGAACTATCATTTTCACCTTCACCGGCCTGATGGCGCTGGTACTCCTGCTGTCGGCCCCCCAGGAGGCCCGGGCCCAGTCCGGCACACAGAAACTACTGGAGGCCAAGAGGCAGCAGGAAGGGGGAACCGCCCAGCAGCCGGGGGCCCCGGCGGCCCAGGACACCGGCGAGTCGGTGGTGGTGGAGTCACAGGGCATGAGCTCCTACCGGGCCAACGACCCGGCCCGCTCGCGGGAGGAGGCCATCGAGGCCGCCCAGCGCGATGCGGTGGAGCAGGCTTCCGGCGTCATCATCTCCAGCGAGTCCCAGATGAAGAACTTTGAACTGGTGCACGACGAGGTGCTGACCCGCTCCAAGGGCTTCATCAAGAGATACGAGATCATCAAGGAGGGGATTGACGGGCCGTTCTATGCCTTGACCATCAAGGCCGAGGTGGTCAAGCAGGCCTTTTTGTCCGATGTGAACGAATCCCTGGGAGAGCTGTATCGCCGGGTGGGAATGCCCCGGGTGATGCTCACCGTGGACGAGATAGACATGGCGGCCTACAAGGCCTCGCTGGAAGCCAACGGCAGCGCCGCCTCACAGGACGATACCAGCCTGCAGGTGGTGGAAAAGGAAATCCGCAAGATCCTGCTCAAGCAGGGCTTCACCTTCATTGATGCCCGGGCCGTCACCAAGGGCTCCATGGTGGAAAAGGCCGAGAAGGGGCGCGATACATCCCGCGACTCCCTGCTGGACGAGGCCCGCACCACCAAGGCGGAAATCCTGATGATCGGCCGGGGCAAGGTGGGCGGCAAGACCATGATGAGCAAGTTCAACGTGGTGGAAGCCCAGGTGGGGCTGGACGTGATCCGCACAGACAACGGCCAGGTAATAGCCTCGGAGGTCATGGCGGGCAAGGGCCTGCATATCAACGAGCAAACGGCCATCCTCAACTCGCTGCAAAAGGCCGCCCAGGAAATCACTCCCAAGATCATGGAGCAGGTGACCTACCTTTGGATAAAGGAAAAGCAGGAGGGCGCCCGCCTGGAGATGGTCGTGAGGAACATCAGCTTCAAGGACCTGGTCAGCCTCAAAAGGCAGCTGGGCTCGGAGGTCCGCGGGGTGAAAAAGGTCACCCAGCGCTCATACAAGGGCGGCACCGCCCTGCTTGAGCTGACCAGCAGGGATCGTCCGGACAAGCTGGCCGAGGCCCTGTACGAGGTTGAGTTCGACGGTTTCAGCCTGGAGGTGGAGGATGTGACCAGCTCCAGCCTCATCGTCACCTTCAACAAAGCCAAGCAATAATCCGCAGGTGAGCATGGCCCTTCCTTTCCCCCGGCGGTCATCGCCGGCCCTGCCGCCGGCAATAAAGTGGGCGATGGTATTTGTCATCGCTCTGGCTGGCGGGCTCTTTTCCGCGTCGCCCACGGCCCGGGCTCATCCCAATGATCTGGACGAGTTCGGGGGGCACTTTGACGACAAGACGGGCCAGTATCACTACCATCGTCCCCGGCGGGACGCCGCTCTGGAAAAAAGCAAGTCGCTCAAGTGGACCACCTACCCCCACCGGGGCACCCTCACCGCGACCGTGGTCCGCATTGACCGCCCCGATGCGATCTGGGTGCAGCCCTCCTTTCGGCCGGTGTTCCAGGAGCTTGCCGACAAGATTTCCGCCACCCACCGGGATGATAAACAGGCGATGATCCAGATCTGGCCGCTCTTTGTTTCGCCGGAGTCCTCGGTCAACCAGGGGGAGAGGTACAACAGCTGGTTCAAGGAGCAGGTGGTCTATGAACTGAAGAAGAAGCTCCTGGGCAAGGAGGTGCAGATACATTTCGATCTGGACAACGCAACCCGCCGCCCCAGGGGGATGCTGTTCCTGGGGGAGGAAAACCTCAACCTGTGGATGGTGCTGAGCGGCTGGAGTTTTTATGTGCTGGGCGATGAAAAAGGCCCCTACCACAAGAACTTCATCCAGGCCGAGGACATGGCCCGCCGCAACAGGGTCGGACTATGGGATAAAAAGTGATGGCTGACCAGATTGCGGAAAACATCCGGGTCATACGGGAAAGAATGGCCGGGGCCGCCCGGAGATCGGGCCGGGACCCGGACTCGGTGCGCCTGCTGGCGGTCAGTAAAAAAAAGCCGGCCGGGATGATAGCCCAGGCCCTGGCGGCCGGGCAGACGCTGTTCGGCGAAAACTATGTGCAGGAAGCCCTGGAAAAGATCGAGATGTTCTCCACCGGCTCCCTGGCTGCAAATGGGCCGGCCCCGCGCTGGCACATGATCGGACATCTGCAGACCAACAAGGCGCGCTTCATTCCCGGCCGGTTCCAGGCCGTGGAAACCGTGGATTCGGAGCGCCTGGCCCGCGCCCTTTCGCGTCATGCCGAAAGCACCGGCGCTACCCTGGAGGTGCTGCTCCAGGTAAACTGGACAGCCGAGGCGGGCAAGGCTGGGCTGACCGGCCGGGACGATGTGAAAAGGCTCATGGAAGGCGTGCTGGAAATGCCGGCCCTGGAACTGAAGGGACTGATGACCATTCCCGACCCGGAACTGGACGAGGTGGGCACCCGCAAGGTATATGCCGCCATCAGGGCCCTGCGGGAGGAACTGGCGGGCTCCCTCGGCCTGAAAGACAGCTTCACCGAGCTTTCCTATGGCATGTCACACGACTTTGAGCTGGCCATTGAGGAAGGCTCCACCCTGGTCAGGGTGGGCACGGCCATTTTTGGAGAAAGATAGATGGGCAGATCAGCCAGAAGGGATCAGGCGGATATCCCGGCGCTGGGATTCGTGGGCTGGGGGCCGGGGAGCCGGCTGGTCTGGGAAGCCATCGGGCGGGGCTGCACCCAGGGAGCGGGGGGCCTCAAGGCCCTGCTGCTTACCGATGCCGGCGCGCCCCCGCCGGAGGGAGAACCCCTTCCGGAGAGCATCGGGCACACCCACAGCACCGAGGCCCTGTTTGCGGCGGCGGAGCTGATATTCGTGGAAGGGGGGGCGGCAACGCTGGCCCCGCATCTGGCCATGGCCCGGCTGGCCATTTCGGACAGGCATACCATAGCCCTGCTGGGGCCGGGCTGGTCGCTGTCCGCGCTGCTGGAGACGCTCCATGAGAGAAAGCTGATTCGTTGCGCCGTTTTGCCCGGGTCGTCCCTGGAGGAATCCCTGCTGACCTTTTACGCCGTTCCGTTTGTTCCGCCCGCTGATCGAGCAGATTTCGGGTCGCTGTTCCAGGCCCTGGAGGTCGTGCTGGAGGTCCATGCCGAGATCCATTGCGAAATGCTGGAGGATCTGTCGCTGTTCGCCCCGGCCGCCCTGGCCACGGTCATAGAGGCCATGGCCGATTCCCTGGTGAGCCTGGGGGTGAACCGGGAGGTGGGCCGGCAGGTGCTCGCGGCGCGCCTGCAGGATGCCGCCGGGGTGATC
>JAOUPZ010000242.1 GCA_029879595.1 Deltaproteobacteria bacterium
TCACGACTCTGCGGACCGAAAAGGAAGGCGCTTTTGGACTTCTTTGAACCCTGGTCCGGTCGGTGGGAGCATTTACATACAGATTAAACTGTAAGCAGGAAAAAACCGAACCCGCAGGAGATGGTCACCTATGACCTCCTCATCGAAAAAGAAGAAAACCGTCAAGGCGGAAGAACAGTACACAGTATTGAGCACGGCCCAAAGTGAAGTTTCGGCCGACCGGAAAAAGTCCGCCTCCCAGGCCACCGATAGTTATGGCAGCTTTGTCTCCACCTGGCTCAAACCCATCTCATTCGTGGCCGGACTGGCGGTGTCCTCATACCTTTTGCTGCGTATCCTGGACTACTACATCTCCGACGGCACCCACTCCTATGTCGATGTGCTGTTCCTGGACCGGGCCGAGGACGTGGGCGACGCCATCGGCGGGGTGTCCGAGGTGCTCATCGCCATATTGGGGCTTGTGGTCACGGTGGTTGCCATTGTCGTGCAACTCGCCGCACAGCGTTATACTCCCAAGCTGGTGGACTTGTTCGTCGAGGACACCGTAAACATATCGTTCTTCGTGCTGATGGTTGTGGCCAGCATGTATTCCATGCTGCTGATCTATTCAACCACGACAGGATTCATTCCCTTCTGGGGGGCGTTTTTCCTGCTGGTGATGACCACGGTGATCCTCAGCCTTCTGATTCCATATTTCAGTTATGTGTTCCGGTTCCTGACCCCGGGCAATATCATCCGCATCATCCGGCAGAACGCCAAGGGGGCCATGGGCAGGGTGCTCAACCCCAAGATCAGGAAGGAGGAAATCCGCCGCCATCAGCAGAACGTGGCCATGGCCATGGAGCAGATCAGTGATATTTCCCTTTCCGCGGTATCCCAGATGGACCGCAACGTGGCCCTGCTCAGCATCAGGTCCCTCAAGGACGTGATGGTGGACCACCTTCTGATAAAGCGCAAAATGCCGACGGGCTGGTTCGTTCCCATCAAGGAGCACTTCCCCGCCATCTCCACGGATTTCTTCCAGGAGCTATATTCAGGCCGCAACTGGGTGGAGATGAAGGGCTTTCTGGACATGGACCTGATATTCAAGAACGCCGTCACGGCCATGCCGGACGCCGTGAGCGCCATCGCCAACAGCACCAAGATCATCGGCCTTTACGCCATCAAGCTGAAGGACAACCAGGTGCTGAGCGATGTCATCCAGTTCTTCAACACATTCCTGCGGCATGCCATCAACGCACGCAATCCCAAGGCGATTTACAATCTGTTCTACCAATACCGCCTGCTGGCCGAGGAGGTGCTGATCGTAAACCCGCAACAGACCGAGCGCATCGCCTTTTACTTCAAGTATTACGGACAGATCGCCCAGACCTACAACATCCCGTTGATTCTCATCACCGCCTGCTTTGACCTGGCACACCTGCTGCGCCGGGCCTATATGATGAAGGTGCCCAACCTGGAGGCACTGGTGGATACCTTCCTGGAGATCGACGACAACCCGGCCACCCAGGCCAACGAGTTCGAGCTGCGCAGCGTCAGGAAGGCCCAGTTGATGTTCGCCAGCTTCATGGTGTCCCAGGGCGAGGTCAAGCTGGTGGAGAAGATCGTCAACGACATCAAGGTGGAGCCCAAGGACCGGATGGTCGCCATCCACAAGGAAATGATGGCCGTCAAGGATCGCAAGTTCTGGGAGGTTACCGACCGTGGAGTGGACTTCTTCTACCTGGACGACGATCAGAAAAAATGGCTGAACGAGCTTTTCACCACCTATATCGATCCGTACTACGAGAAAAAGAACGGCAAGGGCAAGAACGGCAAGGGCAAGAACGGCAAATAGCTCCGGGCCATGCCGTCCTGACTGCGTGACGGGGGCCGGAATATCCGCCCCCGCCCATTCATTTTTTCCGGGTTTCCGGCCCCGGCGTTAAAACATCCCGCATACCCAGAGTCTTCCCGGCCTGTTTCCCCGGCCGGTGTTCCTGTCCCGACCCCACAGAAGGATCCGCTGAATATCTCCGCAAGACACCTCGAAATAAACAATTTGAGGGCTTTGCCCCCTGCACCTGCTTTTAGGGGTTCGCCAATTTCTTCCGGGGGGTGCCGGGTGGCAGCGCCCACCGGCCCGCCGGAGACATAATTTTTGTTGAGATAGCTTCCAGGAGGGTCCTGCAGAAGGATCAATTTTTTCCCTCCCTGTGGACTGCTCAGTCTTTTTTTTGTGATAGCCTGTGCTGAGACTGGCAGAGATATTCTGCGTATTCCCCCGGTTGTGGCCGGGCCTGGGCCCGGAGCGGCAGGTCAGCGGCGGCCTTTTCCCAGCCGGGCGCTTTTGAGGTGAACCATTTTATAACAAAGGTGCAAGCATGGTCAGCGAACAGGAATTCAAATCGGCCCTGAGCCAGTGGGCCACCGGCGTAACCGTCATCACCTGCCAGCCCCCCGGGGGGCAACCCATGGGGTTTACCGCCACCTCGTTTTCATCCCTGAGTCTCAACCCGCCGCTGGTGCTGTTCTGTCTGGCCCGGGGGGCATCGGTGATAAAGGACTTTGAGAATGCGGAAGGCTTTGCGGTAAATGTGCTGGAATCCGGCCAGCAGAAACTCTCCAACCAGTTCGCCTCCGGCGCTGCCGACCGGTTCCAGGGAGTGGACTGGAGTCCGGGAGCCCACGGACAGCCTGTGCTGGCGGGGGCGCTGATGAGCCTGCAATGCCGCAAGGCAGCCATGCATCCCGGCGGGGATCATATAATTTTCGTGGGAGAGGTGCTGGCCACGCAGACTGCGGAGACCGCAGAAACCGCAGAATCCTCCTCCGGCGACCCGAAGAGCCCCCTGCTGTATTTCAACGGGAATTATCACACCCTGTGACGGCCCGCCGCTGGACAAGACCCGCGGCGGCCCCGGGGGGCATCAGTTTTCCAGCTTGAGCAGGGTGAGCCTGTTCAGGGGGATATTGGTCAGCAGCCGGTTGCGTTCCTTGGGCAGGATCACATCCTCGCCGTTCAGGTACACGGCCACCCCGTGGGACTTGCCGATGGTGAGCAGGATTTCCTCGTTGGCATTCCAGCCGGCTGTTTCGGCGGGCTTCATCAGCACATCCACCGGAGGCGCGCGGTCTATTATCAGCCGCACCCAGGTCGGCTCCAGTCCCCTGATGGTCAGCTTCAGCTTCTGCCGTCCATCGAAGTTTTCCTTGCCGTTGTTCCGGGAAGGGTCCTGGCCCGCGCCGGTGTTCTGCCGTGCAGCGTCGGCGGACTCCTGCGGGGCTCCCTGGCCCGGCTGATTCTGTCCATCCGCCCCGTAGGCGTCGGCGGCAGTTTCTTTGGCGCCCTGTTGCCCCTCGCCCGGATTATCCGAGGCCACCGGCTCCCCATCCTGGGCCTGCCCGGCCTGCTGCTGCTGTCCGTCCGCCGCGGACGCGGCGGGGGCCTGCTCCGTTTGGGTAGTCTGGGCCACCGGGACGGCTTCGTCGTCCGAGTCGCCGGAGCGAACCAGCATCACCACTATCCACACCAGCACCAGCACCAGGATCGCCGCTCCGGCTATCAGAGGCACGTTTCCCCTGGGCTCCGCCATTTCAAAGGGATTGGTGCGGGCCTCGGAGGGCAGATGGGATCGGGACAGTTCCGCCTGCCCCAGCTGCTTTACGGCCTCCTCGAACTCCTCATCCACCAGTTGTACGGCCTGCTGGTAGTTCCGGATGAATCCCTTGACGAATGCCACTCCGGGGAGGCTCTGCAAGTCACCCTTTTCGATTTTTTCCAGGAAGGACTGGTTGATCCGGGTGCTGATGGAAATATCGCGCAGGGATATCCCCATGGACTCCCGCTTCATCCTCAGCTTGCCCCCGATAAGGGCGATGAGTTCCCGGTCTTTTTCCAGAATCTGACTCATATCAATATCCCCCGGACGGCCTTGGGCGGGATGGAGCGAAGTGCCCTCTCCCGCGCCATGATCGGCAAATGATCAGTCATTAACGTATTTTCCGATAATCGGTTCAAGATTCTTCCTGGCCGTGGGTGATATCTGATCCCTGGCGGTAAGAATGGCGTACTGCATGGCGCTGTGGCAGGGGCAGTCCCGCTCCTCATCAATGCTGCGGATGACCTTGGACAGCAGTTTTTTCGAAGTGGCGATATTGGAGCGCATGACCTCCAGAACGGCCTCCACGCTCACCTCCTCCTCGCTTTCGTGCCAGCAGTCGTAGTCGGTGGCCAGGGCGATGGTGGCAAAGCACATCTCGGCTTCCCGGGCCAGCTTGGCCTCCTGGATGTTGGTCATCCCGATGATCGTGCCCCCCCAGGAGCGGTACATGAAAGATTCCGCCCGGGTGGAAAAGGCGGGGCCCTCCATGCAGATATAGGTGCCCCGGGGATGATGCCTGATCCCCAGCTCCGCGGCGCTCCGGCAAAGCTCTTCGCGCAGATGCCCGCACACCGGATCGCCAAACTGGACATGGGCCACCACCCCTCCGCCGAAAAACGTGGAAGGGCGCATGAATGTGCGGTCAATGAACTGATCGGGAAAAACCAGGTGCCCGGGCTCAATCTCCTCCTGCAGGCTGCCCACCGCCGAAACCGAAATCAGGTGGGTCACTCCCAGGCTTTTCAGGGCCCACACATTGGCCCTGAACGGTACCTCGCTGGGAAGCAGGCGATGGCCCCGGCCATGCCGGGGAATGAACATTACCTCTTTGCCATCCAGCGTCCCGCTGGTGATATCATCGGAAGTGCGCCCGAAGGGGGTGTTCACCGCTGTCTGGCCAATATTTTCCAGGCCTTCCAGTTCATAAAGGCCGCTGCCGCCCAGAATGCCTATCTTCATGGCTTCACCGGTGTTTTTTTTTGCTCCGGACTGTTTTTTTTACTCCGGACAATGCCCCCGCCGTCCTGTTGCTTCCGCTGCCGGTTTACCGCGACCGGCTTCCCGCTGCCAGCTTATCGCGGCCGGAATTGCGGAAACA
>JAOUPZ010000243.1 GCA_029879595.1 Deltaproteobacteria bacterium
TCTTGGTGGTTGGAGACCAATTCAGTGCCAATTCAGTGCCACATCGGGGCCCAATAAAGACCCATGAAGACCAATAGGGGGACCAAGAGGGCCACACCCCGGTAAAATTAAAGAATGAACCAAAACAGGGGGCAACACAAACCCGCCGCACGGACTTTCAGAAGCGGAAATGTGCCACTCTGGCCAGCATTCCGGTGATCCGATAGGGCTTTTGCGGGTCGGTGATGAACTCGAAGGGGGAAGAAGCCGCCGCCGTGTATGCGGTTGGCCGGGTGCCCGGCGGCTGGCCGGGATAAGTGCCATTGAGGGTATCATTGTGGGTGATGAACTTGCTCAAGGGGGCGGCAGACTGATCGAATGAAATTCCCTGCAGCACCAGGAACAGCCCCACCCCGAACCCGAGAACTCCGCCTATGGTGACTCCCTGGAACATGGGCTCGCTGATGTTGCCCGGCTGGGATTTGTCCTCGGCTTCGATAACCACCATGGACAGGCCCATCAGGGCCCCCCAGCCAGAGCCCCAGAGGGTGTTGTAGAAGACGTTCTTCATCACCGGGTTTTCCGCACCCTGCGCCATGACCGGGCCGGACAGGATGACCAGCAGGCTGGCCAGGCAAAGTGTGGTTTTAACCAAGCGATTGATATATTCGGTCATGATGTTTCTCCGCCTTGTGCCATCCGGTCAGAACCTGAAGTTAAACACGGGCATGCGAAAGGCCCTGGCGTTGATTCGGCTGCCTGTGGAAAGAGCCGCAACCGTTCTCTCTCCGCTGATGGCAGCCACGGGGTCGCTGCTGATCTGCGGTTTGGCGGCCGGCGGTGGTATTGAAACAAATCTGCGTGGCATGTTGACGGTCTGCTGCATTCTGACCACGCCAAAGGCAGCCCCGCCCACCAGCCCCCAGGCGAACCCGGCGGCTAGGCTCTCTCCCAGCAGCTGGTTGGGATTGGCCGGGTCGGTGAGCCAGATCATGAAGCCCATTACGGCGCCTCCCACGCCTCCAATGGCCGTCCACTGCAGCTCGATTTCCATCGCCAGCGGGGGCCGTTCCTGGGCCATGGCGGCTGAGGATGAAATCATAAGCAGGGCGGCGGCCAGCAATATCGCTTTTCTCATGTGCCTCCAGTCATTCCGGTTGGCGGAACCATCAGGATGTTCACCGGTAAACCTCCCGAAATCCACCAAAAAAAGCCTTGGTTAAAGAATATGCAAGGACCTTTCCTAACAAGGTGCTTTTCGAAATATTTTTATTGCCAGGGCCGCGATTTTTCCGGTTTTCCGGCCCGGAAGAATATCAACCTCCGGCGGGCGGAACATAGGGCTCAAGAAAACGGGCCGTGTAGGACTGGCCCTGCCCCAGCAGTTCCTCCGGGGTGCCCGTGGCCAGCACCTGGCCGCCCCCCTCCCCCCCTTCCGGGCCCAGGTCCAGAATCCAGTCCGCGCATTTGATCATTTCCAGGTTGTGCTCGATCACCATGACCGAGTTACCCCCGTCCACCAACTGGTTAAGCACCGCCAGCAGCCGCTCCACATCCTCGAAGTGCAGCCCGGTGGTGGGTTCGTCCAGCAGGTACAGGGTGCGGCCCTTGTCCCTGCGGCCCAGTTCCCGGGCGATTTTGAGCCGCTGGGCCTCCCCTCCGCTGAGCGTATTGGCGGGCTGGCCCAGCCTGAGGTAGCCCAGGCCCACGTCCAGCATGGGCTGGATGCGTTCCCGGATGGAGTTAATCGCCCTGAAAAAACGCTCCACCTCCGAAAGGGTCATGTCGAGAATGTCGGAGATGGTCTTGCCCCGGTAGCGGATTTCCAGGGTTTCCCGGTTGTAGCGGGTGCCGGCGCAGGTGTCGCAGGTCACGAAGACATCGGGCAGAAAGTGCATCTCGATGCGTTTCAGGCCCTCACCCTGGCAGGCCTCGCAGCGCCCCCCCTCCACGTTGAAGCTGAACCGCCGGGCGGCGTAGCCTCTGGCCCGGGATTCCTGCAGGGCGGCAAAGCGCTCCCGGATATGCTCGAACACCCCCAGGTAGGTGCCGGGGTTGGAGCGGGAGGATCTTCCGATGGGGCTCTGGTCTATGTTGATGACCCGGTCCAGGTATTCATGGCCTTTTAGCCCGCCCAGAAAGATCTCCCCGGTGGGCTCGCCCCGCAGCCGCGCCCGCAGCGCCGGGTACAGGGTATCCAGCATCAGGGTGCTCTTGCCGGAACCGGAGACCCCGGTTACGCACACGAACAGCCCCAGGGGCAGGGTAACCGAAAGCTCGCGAAGGTTGTTGGCGCTGGCCCGTTCCAGCTCGAGCTTGTGCCAGCTGGGCTGACGCCTTTTCGCGGGCAGGGGAATCCGGGTGCGGCCGCTCAGGTAGGCACCGGTTGAGGAGGCCTCCTGCCCGATGATTTCCTGCGGGGAGCCCGCCGCCACCAGGTTTCCGCCGGCCTCGCCGGCCTGGGGGCCGATTTCGATCAGATAGTCCGCCCGCAGCATGGTGTCCCGGTCGTGTTCCACCACCACCACCGTGTTGCCGGCGTCACGCAGGCTGCCCAGCGTGTCCAGCAGCCGCATGGTGTCCCGCTGGTGCAGGCCCACCGTGGGTTCGTCAAGGATGTATATCACTCCGCTCAGGGCCGAGCCCAGCTGGGTGGCCAGCCGGATGCGCTGGCTTTCCCCGTTGGAAAGGGTATCCATGGTGCGGTCCAGGGACAGGTAGGGCAGTCCCACATTGCACAGGAATCCCAGCCGGGAGGTTATTTCGGCCAGCACCTGCCCGGCGATGGCCGTTTCCATCGGCCCCAGCCGCAAGTTCCGCACCCAGTTCCGGGCCTGCTCCAGGGGCAGGGCGGATACCCAGGCGATATTCTTCCCGTCCAGCAGCTGCTGCAGGCTTTCCACGCGCAGGCGCTGCCCCTGGCAGGTGCCGCAGGTATGGGAGGACATGAAGCCCTTTATCTCCTCGCGGACCGCGGGGGATTCGGTATCCCTGAGCCGCCGCTCCAGATAGGGAATCACCCCCTCGAAGGCTTTGGTATAGCGGTAGCTGTTGTCATCGCCCTCGTAGCTGAACTCTATTTCCTCCTCTCCGGAGCCGTGGAGCAGCACCTCCTGGTGTTCCCGGGCCAGTTTTTCAAAGGGGGTGAAGATGGAGAAGTTGAAGTGGCCGGCCACCTGCTCCAGCATCTGGTGAAAGGCGGGCGAGGTCTTCTTCTCCCAGGGGGCGATGGCCCCCTCGGCCAGGGTGCGGGCAGGGTCGGGCACTATCTTCTCCCGGCTTACCGAGAGGCTTTTTCCCAGGCCGTGGCAGTCCGGGCAGGCCCCCGCGGGCGAGTTGAAGGAGAACATGGCCGGGTGGGGCTCCGGGTAAACCACCCCGCAGGGCGCGCACTTGGGGGTGCGGCTGAAGATCATGGTCATTTCTTCCCGGCCCGCGGCCGATTCGGCGGGAAAGAGCAGGTTCACCTGCCCCTCGCCGTAGGCCTGGGCCAGTTCCACGGCCTCGGTGAAGCGCTGGCGGTCCTCTTTTTTCAGCACCAGCCTGTCCACCACCAGTTCCAGCCCCTGCCCTGCGGCGGGCGGGCCGGGGTGTTCCTCCAGCAGCGCGATGCTCCCTCCCACCCTGATCCGGACAAAGCCCTCCCGGCGGAACTCGTCCACGAAGGCCCGGAAATCCAGCGCCGGATCATAGCGCAGGGGAGCCAGCACCATCACCCGGGAGTCCTCCCCGGCGGCCAGGGCCTCGTCCACTATCTGCTGGACGCTGTAGCCGCGCATCTCGCGGTCGCACTTCCAGCAATGGGGGCGCCCCACCCGGGCGAAAAGCAGCCGCAGGAAGTCGTGGATGTCGCTGGCCGTCCCCACCGTGGAACGGGGGTTGGGAACCGAGGAGCGCTGTTCGATGGCGATGGCCGGACTGAGGCCCTCCAGGGAGTCCAGGTCCGGCTTGTCCATCTGGTTGAGAAACTGCCGGGCGGAGGGGGACAACGATTCCACATAGCGGCGCTGCCCCTCGGCGTAGAGGGTATCGAAGGCCAGGGATGACTTTCCGGCGCCGGAAGGACCGGTGATGACCACCAGCTGATGCTTGGGAATGGATACATCAATGTACTTCAGGTTGTTCTGCCGGGCTCCCTTGATTTTGATCCATTCAGGCATGGCGGAAGATTCCTGGAAGTTATGATCCGGCCCCGGCGCTGGGGTACGGGCCGTCAGCCCGCGTCCGGCAGCAGGGAGGACAGGGGCGCGACGATGAACGGAATGAACACTTCGTCCCAGGTCAGTGCGCCGTGCTGGGACAGGAGCCGGCTTTCATAGCTCCCCGCAGCGGGAACGGTTCCCGTGCGGTCCCAGTTCCAGCCTTCGTTCAGCACCACCACCAGATCACCCAGGGAGCGGCGGACGGCTCTCAGGTCCGGCCGCGGGCCGTTTCCGCCCCCATCAGGCGCGAAAAGTTCCTCCGGGCCGGTGAGGCCCCTGATCTCGTCGAAGCGGAACACCCGGCCCGCCTTGCCGATGAACCCGGTCAGCCAGTCATATACCGTCTGCTCCCGGCCGGGATCAAGATAGACGTGCAGCACCCTGCCCGAATGCCCCAGGCCGCGGGTATGGGCCTCCAGCCAGGCCGCATCATCCCCGTGCAGGGGCAGCCGCTGGACGATGTTGTTCTGGCCGTGGTCGGCGGCCACCATGAGCACCGTTTCGTCCAGCACTTTCCTGTCCAGGCTGCCGGCCAGCCAGCCCAGCATGTCCTCCAGGTGCCTGAGCAGCACACCCATCTGGGGAATCCCCCCGGTGATGACATGGCTCAGGGTGTCCACCCGGGCCAGATACATGCTGATCCAGCCCTGCTCCATGTCGCTGAGCATGGCGGAAACCTTGCTCACGCCCTCCAGGGGGTCCACGAAGCCCACCCGTGGCACATCGCCATAGATGATCTCGGACAGCCCGCTGTTGACGATCAGGTGGTCC
>JAOUPZ010000244.1 GCA_029879595.1 Deltaproteobacteria bacterium
TCCGGAACCGGTGTCGGCCGGCAACACCCGGCTGTCATCCTCCAGCCCGTCACTGCTTGCCATGTCCGCGGGTCGTGATTCAGCGGCGGCCTCTGCTTGTTCCTCGGACGGGTCCTCCGGGACTGTTTGATCCTGTGCGGCCTGCGTCTGTGCGGCCTGCGTCTGTGCGGCCTGCGTCTGTGCAGGCTGTCCGGCCGGCAGATCCTCGTCGCCCGGCTGGTCTTCCGATGAGCCGGCGGCGTCACTATGGGCGGACAGTTCCTCACCAGTTTCCGCCTCCTCGCCCCCTTCCACCTGCTCTGGCTGTTCGGGCTGTTCCTCCAGCACTATTTCTCCCCGCAGCACGGAGAACAGAAACTCCTTGTCGCGCTGTCCTTCCTCGCCGGAGAGAGCCTCCAGGCTGGCCATCCTGATGGCCGGATCGTCATCCTTCAGCAGCAGCAGCAACCGTTCGCGAACCTCCGGGTCGTCATATCGCGCCATCTCCTCCAGGGCGGTCAGCCGGGGCAGAGGGGCCGAACCGGGCCTGATCGTTTCATTCATCAAAGCGGCCAGCGCCGCCTCGCCCCCCAGGTCTCCCAGGGCCTCGATGGCGGACACGGCGACCTCCTGGTAATCATCCTCCAGCGCCTTGACCAGGTGAGTCAGGCTCTGCCTGCCCATCAGGCCCGGCAGCACCGCCACCGTGGCGGCCCGCACATCCTCGCTGGGATCGCCCAGGAACCGGAACCACACCTTGGCGTGTTCCACCGGTGAATGCAGTCTGAGAAAATCAACCACACCGGCCCTGACCTCCGGATAAGAATCCCGGGAAAGGCGCACCAGCTCATCTGCCGACAGTTGATCTCCGATAATCTCCAGGGCTATGGTTCGCACCTCCCCGTCACTGTCATTGAGAGCTTCGCGCAGGGCTTCCCTGACCCCGGGAGCTTCCATCTGTCCCATGACTTCAATTATCCGGCGGCGCTCAATGGCCTGACCCGCCTTGAGGCGCTCCATGAGCAGTTCAAATCCGGACGGGCCGCAGTTCTTCAGTGCCGTTATGCACTGGGCGGATATTTCCTGAGAATACTCGTCCTCCAGGATGCCCCTGATCAGGGGGACCACCCGCTCCTCTCCCATGCGCCCCAGCGCCTCCACGGCCAGAAGCTGGGCGTCCCAGTAGTTGTCCCAGGTGTCCTCAATCAGATAATCCCAGGACGGATCACGCTCTCCAGCCACCTTGAGCAGCAGGCCTGCCACCTCCGGGCCACCGATCCTGATCAGGGATTTCAGGGCCGCCACGCGGATGTCGCCCAGGTCGGCTGTGTTGGAAATCAGGGTGAGAATATCCACCGCGCCCTGATCCCCCAGCTCGCCCAGGGCCTCGATGGCGTCATGGCAGACATCCGGGTCCTCATCATAGAGCCGGTCCATCAGCACCTGGAAGGAGGACATGTCGTTGAGCCGCCCCAGGGTCTGGGTTGCCAGACACCGGTGCACCGCATTGCTGTCCGAAAGGAGCCCGCTGAGGGCCGATATGATTTCCTGTTTTCTGTTCATATTCTCCTGAGCCTTTGTTGATCCGGCACAAGGCGCTTAACGACCTGATCGAAAAAACGCCTTCTGCCGAACCGGCCCGCCGGGCCCCTGAGGGCCCGGCGGACCAGCCGGTTTACCGCATTACCCGCAAGTTCATCACACCGTGATGTTCCGCGGGGCGAACGACATGAACCGCATGTCATTCTTATACTTGGACGCACCAATCTTCTTGATCTTGGCAACTCCCATCTTGTAGTTGTAGTTGCCACTGATCCAGTCCACGACACGTCCCTGCAGGGCATTGCTGGGATTACGCTTGTCCAGGAAGTTGGAGAACATTACTCCCTTCTTGATGGCAGGCGTAACGATGGCAACAGCCTTGGCCGATCCCTTCTGAAGCTCAACATGCTTGTTCTTCAGAATCGAGGAGAACTCGAAGTCGCTTCCTTCCACGCCCAGGATGGTGTCCTTGAACACAGGCACCCGCTCGTTGTACACGAGCACCTCGTCTCCGGACTCAATGCCGCGCTTCTTGGCATCGTCGGGGTGGATTTCCACGAAGTTCATCGGCCAGCGCTGGGCCACTACCGGGCGGCGCTCCTGATCATCGAAACCTGACTGCCAGATCTCGTTGATACGGCCGTTGGTGTGCCACAGCTCTTCTCCCTTGGGGCTCATCCACTCGAAATAATCGGAGAACAGGCTCCAGGGCGACTTTTCGATGTTGCACTTTCCAGTCTGGGAGTTGAAATGTGTGAGCTTCTTGCCCCACACATTGGCTCCATCAGGCCCGGAGTCCGGCAACTGGCCGCGACGCTGGGTATCGTGCAGGCGCACTGTACCCACCAGCTTGCCCTCGATACGGTACACAGGGCCCTGAATGCCCTCGGTACCCATCTGGGCCATGCGCTGCTGAAGCGTCATGCCCTTGGACTTGGCGTCCACGGTGACCATGTGGAAGTCCTTGCGGCTTCCGCGCGAAAAGCGGGACATTTCCTCGGAGACGTCGTTGGAGTTCTTCCAGTCGAATCCGTCATATCCCATGCGCTTGCCCAGTTGGGCTGCGATCCACCAGTCGGGCTTGGCCTCGCCGGGAGCATCATAGAACTTCTGATACAGCCGGACGCGGCGCTCGCCGTTGGCGCGCATGAAGTTTTCCTCGCCCCAGGTGGCGGCGGGGAAAACTATATCGGAGAACACCGTGCCGATGGGGGCCACAGGATAGATATCCTGACTGATGACCACCATACCGCCGGAATCGGCGCGCTGCTTGAGGGTCTTGATGATGTCGGCCTTCTTCTTGGACTTCACCTGATGCTTGTTGGAAGTCACCAGCTTCTTGAAGGAGGCCTCAAGCCCCTGCGAGCCGCACATGGACTGGATCCAGGTGGTACCCACCACATAGGCCAGCCGGGAATGGCCACTGACCAGCCAGCGGTCAGTATCCAGGGCCCGCCGCCGCCGCCCGGGTACTTTTTCCGGGGAGTAGTTGCGGGGATACTTGCCGCCGCGCATACCGCCGCGCTGGTGTCCGCCGAGACGTCCCACCATCTGGCCCGGGCGTCCGCCCGCGCCTACGGTGATGGCCAGCGAACTGATGGCGCCGGTATTGGCCGTGTTGTTGGACCAGTAGAAACCCTTCTCAATGGCCAGGGAGGTCTTGGGCCGCTTGCCGCCCACGGGCTTGGCCAGCCACTCGGCCGCCTTGACAAGCTTGTCCTTGTCCACTCCGGACACCTTGGAAGCATTACCGAGCTCATACTCCTTCTGGGAGGTGACCCAGCTCTTCCAGTCATCGAAGCCCTTGGTCTGGAACTTGCCCCAGGTGGTTCTCCACTGCCAGGGGGTGTTCCGGGTGCCCTGGCCGAAGCCGGAGCTGGACTCCCATCCACTGTTGACCCACTTCTCGATCCACTCCTTGTCCTCCCAGCCTTTTTCCACGATATAGCGGGCAATGGCGTTGACCACCAGATTGTCCGTGCCGGGATACAGGTCAAGGTGCAGGCCGCCATGCTTGACTCCATGAGCCACCCCGGCGGTCATGCGGGGATTGAGGAAGATCACCTTCTTGGTTCCCGCCTCGATTCCCGGCTTGATGAACTGGGTGTAGAGAATGCTCTTGGTCTCGTACGGATCGGTACCGCACATCATGAGCACCTCTGCCTCTTCCCAGTCCACATAGCCCGGACCGAAGTTATCGAAGCCAGAGTTACGGAAACCCGGAGTCGAGGTCACATCGGAGGGGGTGTCGTGGAAGGTGAACGCCGCCGTCTGGATGTGGCGCAGGGCCAGCTTGGACATGGCGTAGGTGTTCTCCATGTACTGGTAGCTGAATTGCTTCCAGCTCAGGGAGTTGTGGCCATGCTTGGCAACCACATGACGCATCACGTCAGCAGCCACGTCCAGGGCCAGATCCCACTTCACCGGCGTCAGCTTGCCGTTGATGCGGATCATGGGGGACTTCAGGCGATCCTTGGTGGGGGTATTGGGATTGTAGCACTTTTGTGCCAGCAAACCGCCCCGCATGGAAGAATCACCCATCTTGTTCACCACCTTGGAATCCTTGTCGGGAATGATCACGACATGGTGCTTCTTTCCATTGTAGGTGACGACGTTGTGCTGGGTCGGGGCCACCCAGGCCTGCAGCGCGCTGGTGGGGAAATCCACACCGAAAGCATTCTCGCTGGCCTTGGGGCCGCCCATCTTGCCCACCGGCCAGCGGTACACCTTATATCCACAGGCCACGATGCAATAATCGCATGCGGTGGTGAGAACATCCGCGTTCTTGGGAGGGATAACGCTTTTATCCTCTGGTTTTTGAATAAGTTCAGCCATGGCTAACCTCCTCAGGATTTAAGGTTGTCGTGGCGTCCAAAAATCAGACCCATCACGCCAACAGCGTAGATGTCATCCCCGGTCACCTCAAGCATCACCTGGGGCAGGCTTTGATAGGCCTGGCCGCTTATGAGAATGCCGTGTCGGGTAAGATCAAATGTGGACAGATGAAATGGGCACGCGCCCAGGGATTTGGTCTCTTTCTTGTAGCTGCTTGAAAGAGGGCCGCCCTGGTGTGTGCACACCGCGTTGAAAGCCACAACATCCTGGCCTTTTCCTATACCACCGCCGGCTTTGGTTCCCAGTTTCACCAGGACCGACCCTGCGTTGGCTCCATCATCCGGATAGTTGAAGGTAACCGGCGAATCATCTTTCAGCTTGCTCAGCTGACCGATTTTCTTCCGGGGGTATTTGGCCACGGTGGCCGCCTGTGCCTCTGAGGCACCGGGCAGCTTGACCATCACGGTCATGGTGGCCACGGCCGCGCCGCTTCCCATCAGGAAATCCCTGCGGGAAACCAGGCAGCCCATACCGCCGGATTTTTCTTTCTTGGTTGTACTCATTATATCGCCTCCTTGGAGATTGATTGGATTG
>JAOUPZ010000245.1 GCA_029879595.1 Deltaproteobacteria bacterium
AATGACCTGCCAGAACTGCGTCCGCCATGTCAAGGAGGCCCTGGAGGAACTGGACGGGGTCATGGAGGCCCAGGTGAGCCTGGAGGAGAAAACCGCCACTGTGAAAGCAGGCGAAGGTTTTTCCGCGCAGGAGGCTGCCCGGGCCATCGAGGAAGCCGGTTACCAGCCGGGCGAGGTTAAGACACTGTGAGCATCCGACGGGTCCCTTTTTCCAAATAATAATGGCGGCAGAACTCTTGGATGGGTTATAATTCAGAAAGCTGCGGGATGTTTCAGAATCAATAACCAATAATCCCAGTGTGGATGGAAAATGAAGGGAATCGCCGGGAAAAAATCAGTTCTTGCGCAAGCTGCCCGGGCCGTCGGGCTGCTGCCGGCCCTGTGGGTGATACTGCTGCCGGTGACCGCTGGCTCATCTGATTTCAGGGCGGTGGGGGAAGGGGTGTATCCCTTCCTGGCCTACCGCCTGGAGGAAAAGGAACCCGCCTACAAAGGCGAAATCCAGGTCAAACGGCAGGGCCAGCTTTCCATTGACAGGCATATCTACCGCACCCCCGATGGCACCACGGTGCTGGAGGTGGAGAGCGTATTCGATCTTTCCGTGCAACGGCCGGTGTCTTTTATGAGCCGCGACTACCGGCACGGCTACATTGTAAAGGCCGGGCTCAGCGAGGAATCGTTCGATTATAAGGTATTCAAGGGTGAGGAACTGCTCGACGAGGGGCAGAGTGCTTTTCCCGCCGCTACTTTTCTCTGGCCCAACCTGATGCACGTTATCGCCAACAACTGGGATCCCCTGGGCAAGGGGGAGCAGATGCTGATTCACCTCTTTGTTTTTTCCCGCAAGGACAGCTTTGATTTTGAGCTGCGCAAGATCGGCCACGAGGAGCACCAGGGCAAGCCCGTCACGCGCATGGAACTGGCGCCCTCATCCATGATCCTCAAGCTCATAGTTGATCCGGCGCAGATGCTTTTTGACAGCACAGGTTCCTTCAGGATGCTTGAGTATGTGGGCCGGGGGGCCGTATACAGCGAGGAAGGGCACGCGGAAAACCTGCGGATAGTCCTTGCCGGCTCCTGAGCCGCGACCGGTCTTTGATCCCCTCTTCGCCAGTACATCGTGGTCATCTTGACTCACTGTAGCTGATTCACTGTGTTGCCCTGCTGTGCTGCCCTGCTGTGCTGCCCTGCTGTGCTGCCCTGCTGTGCTGCCCTGCTGTGCTGACCTGCTGTGCTGACCTGCTGTGCTGACCTGCTGATTTGAGTTCGTTGGCCAACCGAGTGGACCAACTGTGCTGGCTCCAGGCCGGTTTGTATTGACAAGATTGGCCCATCTTGTAAAATTTTCATTCGACGCGAGGATTGGCCGGAAAAACACCCCTCTGCGAAGCCGCAGAAACCAAGGGTTTGCGGCAACCGGTCGAAAATCTCAGCACATGGCGAACGTAGCTCAGTTGGCAGAGCAATGGATTGTGATTCCATGGGTCGTGGGTTCGAGCCCCATCGTTCGCCCCTCCCCTTTTAGCTGAAATTCCCGTGAGGCCGCGCTGGTAGCGGCTTTGCGCGGAGCCTTGTCTTATACGGATTTACGGCGCAATCAACGGTCCCAGATGAACTTGCGCTGCGGCCCGCATGTGATTACCGGCTTAACACGGCTGTTATGCTGAACATCCCGTTTCAGGTCCCAGCAGAATCCCTCGGCCACAATATCCGGAACCGGCTCGCTGGTCAGACAGGTCCATTCCAGGAACACATTGTTCCGGCCTGAGTCATCAATCAGGATTATCTTGTGTGGGGTTACGTTTTGGGGATTGATCTGGACGGCTTGCGCCCAGCTCTCACAGGCCCGTTCGTGACGGCCGCGTTTGATGCCGTCGGCTGACCACCAGTCGGGCAGCACCGGGTGGCCGCTGTCCCTGATGTACTGTTCCATCAAACGACTGTCTGAAAGGTCAATCCGGTAGCTGTCATCACGGGGTTTTGCGAATCCAGCCGCTATCAGCACTGACAGAACAACCAGAAGAATGGGAACCAGTGTGCGTATTCGGATCATTTTGATACCTCCCGGAAAAAAGCTTCCGTTATCCGTCCATCAGCAACTTCCTCCTTGGCTGTATTTCTTTGGCCCGTCCGGGTCCAATCCCGAACGGGGGCTCATCTGTCAATATGCAAGAAACATCCCTTGTTCCAGGTTCGCCGGTCCATCAGGAACTTCCATCGGCGGACACCATGGTCCAGGCTGACCCCGGGGATGTCATGCCGGTTTGTTCCTACACCATTATAACGTATCCCCTAACCAAATTGACGGTTTGGCAATGGTTAAAACGACCTGATAAACGGGGTAGCAATTGTTTTCGCAATGGAAATTGATGATTTTGCCCGGAAAGTGTATATACCGCAGGAGAAGGAGAGGGCCGACCGCCCTGTCCGGCAGGCTGCCTCCTGCAGGGGGATGCCGCCACAAGAAAAAACAAAGGTACAGATGAAGCAGCGTCATTCCCGTAGCACATCCAGTTTTTACGGAGTATTCAGCACTTTTTTCCGCAATACCACGGTAATCTTTACCGGAATATTCTTCGGGTTCGTGTTCCTGGGGGCGCTGGTGGTGCATCTGGTGGAAGGCCAGACTCCGGGGAGCCCCTACGCCAGTTTCTTTGAATCCCTGTGGTTCACCATTGTGACCATCACCACGGTGGGCTATGGGGATATCTCCCCCCAATCCACCCAGGCCAAAATATGGGTGATGTTCCAGATGCTGGTGGGCATGGGCCTGGTGGGCGTGGTCACCGGTAACGTGGCCAGCATACTGGTGGAACGCAACCGCAGGCGGGCCCTGGGCCTGGTGAGGCTGACGGGGCTGGAAGGCCACATGATCATCTGTGGCTGGAAATATGACATGCAGGCCGTCCTTCTGGAAATGATGGACGCCAATCCGGGGATGAAGTCGTCATCGCTGGTGCTGATAAGCGAGCAGGATCCCAAGGATGTGGGCGAACTGCGCCGCCACCCCCGCCTGAGGCGCGTGCAATACGTTTTTGGCAGCCACACCAACCGCACGGTGCTGGACATGGCGTCCATTTCCACCGCCGGCAAGGTGGTCATCCTGTCCGAGCATAAAAATCCAGACGACAAGGATCGGGTCGATTCCCGCTCTGTTCTGGCGGCCACCACGGTGGAATCCATGAACCCCGTGGTATACACGGTAACCGAGATAGTGCAGCCCCACTACATCCACTACCTGCGCCAGGCGCGGGTGGAGGAGGTGGTGCTGGGCGAGGAGCACTCCCGCTCCCTGCTGGCTGCGGCCAGCCTGGGGGATGGCATGGCAAACGTGGTCAGCCGGTTCTACCCCGAGCAGGGGATGCAGATCAGGGTCCGGCCTTCTCCCCCCAATTCAACCGGCAAGACCTTCGGGGAGGTCCGCCAGATGATCGAAAACGATGGGTTATTGCTGGTCGGCCTGCTGGAGAACACCGGCAACCTGCACGACCGCAAGACCGAGCAGCTCAGCCGGGCCCTGAAGGCCCCGGATTACGGGGAATCCGTGCGCTCATTGCGCAGGGTGAAGAAAATGTACAGCAACGCACCCCTGATCAACCCGGTGGACGAGTTTATCATCCAGCCCCATACCAACCTTTTGGTGCTGCTGCCAGATACCATGCGGCAAAAACCGGAGGAGTCCGAGGTCAATTCCCGCATCTTCCCCCAGGCGCGGGACCCCCGCCCGGGCCGGCTGTTCATATGCGGCTGGAAGGACAACATGACGGACCTGCTGGAGCACATCATCTCCATGCACATGGTCACGGGGCGGGGGCTTTCCGGTATTTCCGTGCTTTCCAACATGCCGGAACGGGAAATGAAAGCCATCAACCGGGCACCCGGCCTGGCGGGGGTGAGGCTGCTCCATGGCGAGCCGACTGACCCGGAGGCGCTGCTCAACGCCGGCATCAGGGACGCTCAGCGGGTGCTGATCCTCTCCGATCCGTTCGAGTCATCATCGGAGGAAAGCGATGGGCGGACCGTGCTGACAAGTATCGCCGTGCATGAGCTGAACCGGATGTTGTATAAAATAGTTGAGCTTCAGGACCCGGCATTTGGGGAACACCTGAGGATAGCCAATGTTGAGGAGCCTGTGTTCACCCGCCGCCACCGGCAGGTGATGCTGGTGCAGGGGTCGCGGGGCAACGGCCTGGCCTCGGCCGTGGAAACCCTGCTCAGTCCCTACGGCGGACTGCTGCGGGTGGTTGATTTTCCGCCGGGGCACCCCGGCGACAACCTGGGCAAGCATGCCAAAAGGCTGCGTGACCGGGGCTTGATGCTGGTGGGCGTTATAAACCACTGCGGAAATCTGCACATGCGAAAGAACTACTATCTTGAGGAAGCCCAGGTGCAGCCCAGCATTTCAAACGCCATTGAGCAGCTCAAGGCCCTGAAGGACATGACAAGCAATGAGGCCCTGTTTCATCCGGGCTGGGACTATATCCCCGGCGATTTTTCCCGGGCCATAGTAATCAGCCATGATAAGCGTCCCGGAGCAAGGCGTTGAAATACACCCCGGCCAGACCGCCCTGGATACCGGTCGCCGGACAGAACCCAATGGATACTCAATGAGCCCACAAGAAAAGAAGACCACCGGAGCCTCCAAAAAACCGGCCGCGGCTGGTGGCCGCTCGCGCAAGGCCGCAGGCTCCGCTCCCGCCCGGCAGTCCGAAGAGGCCAATGGCGTGAACAATGAAATCCTGTCCACGCTCTGCTCCATTCCATTCTTTTCATCCCTGGCCGATGACGAGAAGAACCTGCAGGTGCTGGCCTCGTTCATGTCCAAGGAAAAGGTGCCCGCCGCCACGGTGGTGGTGCGCGAGGGCGAGGTGGGCGATAAGCTCTACATTCTTTATCGGGGCGAGGTGGAGGTGATCCGCAGAACCCTGGATAACGAGGAGTACAAGGTG
>JAOUPZ010000246.1 GCA_029879595.1 Deltaproteobacteria bacterium
GTCTCCCCGGCATTCCAGCTTCAGGTCGAACAGCCCGTGAAAGGTCAGCTGTTCCAGCATGTGGTCGAAAAAGGCGATGCCCGTGCCGATCTCGGCCTGCCCGGTTCCGTCCAGGTTCAGGCGCACAGTGGTCCGTGTTTCCTTGGTGGCGTATTCCAGTTCGCTCTGGCGACTCATTTATTCCTCGTCCCTAAAAGGGCATTCAGTTCCTGGTCTGTTTTCCCGGTGCCGTCCGGGGTTTCCCTAGTCTGACAGGATTTGAAAGAACCGTGCCCAAAAAAGGTTTCCCACCGGATTGCACGGCCCGGCCCGCTATTTTTCCTGCCGCACTCTCACCGCCTCGGCGTGCGCGTTCAGTTCCTCGGCCTCGGCAAACATGCGGATGGCGGGGGCTTCCCGCTCCAGCCGGGCCTTGGAGTAGCTGATCACCGAGGAGTGTTTGATGAAGTCCCGCACTCCCAGAGGGGAGGAGAACTTGGCCCTGCCGCCGGTGGGTATGGTATGGTTGGGCCCGGCGAAATAATCCCCCACCGGCTCCGGGGTGTACTCCCCCAGGAAGATGGCTCCGGCGTTCCTGATCTTGTTCAGGGTCCCGAAGGGGTCCTCGGTGATGATCTCCAGGTGTTCCGGGGCGATATCGTTGGCCAGTTCTATGCCCTCGTCCAGGGTCTTGACCACCAGAATGCCTGACCCGCGGCTGAAGGACTGCTCGATAATCTCCCGGCGGGGCAGCCCGGGAATGATTTCCTCCAGGTGCCCTTTCACGGCCTTGGCCTGGCTGGCGCTGGTGGTGATAAGAACGGCCCGGGCCTCCGTGTCGTGCTCGGCCTGGCTGAGCAGGTCGCGGGCCAGGAATTCCACCGGGGTGTCCTTGTCGCACAGGATCAGAATCTCGCTGGGTCCGGCGATGGAGTCGATGCCCACCGTGCCGCTGACCTGCCGCTTGGCCTCGGCCACCCACTGGTTGCCCGGCCCGGTGATCTTGTACACATGGGGCACGCTCTCGGTGCCGTAGGCCAGTGCTCCCACGGCCTGTGCTCCGCCGATGGCGTATACCTCATCCAGGCCCAGCAGGGCCGCCACTGCCAGGATGTCCTTGTGCGGCCGGCCGTTGGAGCCGGGGGGTGAAACCACCACGATGCGGGGCACCCCGGCGATCTGTGCCGGGATGGCGTTCATCATCAGCGAGGAAGGATAGACGGCTGTGCCACCGGGAATATAAACTCCCACCCGGTCAATGGGGGAAACCTTCCAGCCCAGTACCGTGCCGTCTTCAAAAAATTCCAGCTGGCTGTCCTCTTTTTGCCGGCGGTGGAAGGTCTCTATGTTGTCAATGGCCTGAATCCAGGAGTCCTTGAGGGCCGGGTTGGCGTTGCTGACGGCCTCGTCCAGGGCTTCCCTGGGCACCCGCAAAGCGTCCAGACGCACCCGGTCGAACTTCTCGGAATACTCCCTGAGGGCGGCGTCGCCGTTGGCGCGGACGTTATCCAGGATTTCCCGGACGGTCTGTTCCACCTTCCGGACATTTTCCTCCTGCCCGGAAAGCAGATCCTGGTATTCACTGGCCGTATTAAAAATCTTGATCATATTCCTCGCAATCTGTTGCTGTTCCCCTGCGGGGCTGATGGTTAAAGGGTTCTGGTCCCGGATTACCGTGGGTCAGATGTCATTTCACATTTTCCGGAAAGAGCCTGTTTATGAAAGACAGTCTCCGGGTTGCCTCCTGGGCGTATTTTGTCTGGCCGCTGATCAGCTGGTTGTAAATGTCTCGGGCCAGCTTCAGGTCGCCGGTTTCCTCCAGGGCGCGGGCCATCAGCCAGCGTGCCGGCAGCGCCAATTCGTGCTGGTGGTACCGGTCCACCATGTCGAAGAGCGCGGCCAGGGCCTGGTCATATCTGCGGATCATGTAAAAAGACTGGCCCTTGTGAAACATGGCGTCTGGCACCCGGTGCTCATCGGGATAGGCTTTCACAAAGGCGTCGAAATAGTCCACGGCCAGGTCCATCTCTCCCCTGATCATGGTGGCGAAGGCCTTCCGGTAATCCCTGTCGGCGTCGGTGTTGGCCTCCATGCCGGAAAGGGGTGACCGGAGGAGCTTTTCCAGGTCCGCTATTTTCAGCCGCAGCTTATCCATTTCGCTTTCGGCTTCCAGTTGCATGCGTTCCATCTTGGCGACCGTGTCGCTGACCTCCTTGGCCAGCCTGCGCCGTTCGGCGGTGTCCTTCTCCAGGGTTCTGGTCAGGGCACCCTGTTCATTGCCAAACTGGTCGGTCCGTTCATTCATCAGGCGCACCTGTCCCTGGAAGGCCCTGATGGAACGGGTAAGTTCGGCGATGGTTTTCTCCTGCCGGTCCAGGCTGGCTCCTATGCCATCTTCCAGGGCTTTCAACCTTTGGTCCTGGACCTTGTTCTCCTGCTCCAGGCCCTCAAGCTCGGAAGACTTTAAGCATGAGCCCAGCGCCAGTGAACCCACCACCGACAGGGCCGTCAGCAGCCTTGCGAAAAACCGCGTTTGTGCGGGCAGTGAGAAAGGCGTGCGGGGGCGTGGATTTGTGGCCGGGCCGACCGGCGGGGCGCTGCTATTCTGTTTTTCTCCAGTGCTGCTCATGGAAATCGTCCTGGTGAGTACGCCTTGCTCCAGTCCCGCGGCTGAGCCGTCTTTCGGGCGCGTGCACTGCTCAATCGCGGCCCGGTTGATAATAAGGCTTCAGCAACACACACAATCAACCTGCAGTTTCCAGATTAGCGGAGGATGCGGCGGTATGTCCAGGAAGGGCTGTTCTCATCGAAACCCTTGGGGGTGTTGGTAAGGCGGCGCAGGTTGGAGCCGTCCGCCGAGACAATGTACAGCTTGAAGTCCCCGGTGCGGTTTGAGGCGAAGACCACCTGCCTTCCGTCAGGCGACCATTCGGCCTGCTCCGCGGTATACATGCCACGGGTAACCCGGCGCACGTTTTCCCCGTACTCATCCATGATATGAATCTGATCCACCCCATCGACCCGTTTGGTGAACAGGATGGAACGGCCGTCCGGGCTCCATTTGGGGTCGGCATTATAAACCCCGTCGAAGGTGATGCGCAGGTCCTCAAGGGTTTCCAGATCCAGCAGATATATCTGCGGTGTGCCGGAGCGGTCCGAAACGAAGGCCAGCTTTTTTCCATCGTGTGACCAGTGGGCCTGGGTCTCGATTCCCATCCGTGAGGTGAGCTGTTTCACCTTGCTGTTGCGGATGTTCACCATGAACAGGTCGGCGTTCTGGTTGACGCTCATGGTGATGACTACCCGGTCTCCCGAGGGGGAAAACGCCCCGCCGGTGTTCAGGGAGCCGGGCTTGGTTATGAAGCGGCTCTGGCCCAGCCCGTCCTGCTCGGGTGACAGGGAATGGTAGTACACCTGGCTGCCCTTGCGGCCCAGGACGGTGTAGACCAGTCCGAAGCCCTTGGGCGAAAACCGGGGCAGCAGGTTGATGTCACGGTTGGCCGACAGCAGTTTCACCTCGCGGCCGTGGGTGTCCGTGGTCACGATGACCTTGGCATAGCCGGGCTGGCGCAGCACGAAGGCCATTGAGCTGCCCAGCAGCCCCTCCTGGCCGGTTATCTTCTCCGTGAGCTTGTTCACCAGCGCCATCACACTGTTCTCGTCGGTGACGCGTGAAAGATCCAGCTCGCCTTCGTAAAGTTGCAGCATTTCCGGGCCGGCATCGTGGAGCCGCAGCTTCATCACGCTGTCCTCCAGGCTCAGCACCAGGCGCATGTCTTCACGGCGGGGGGAACTGTTGAGTTTGCAGTATCTGGTATTGCTCCGGATCAGGTTGAACAGTCCGCTCCAGCACAGATTCTTTTCCAGCAGGCCCTCGATTCTCTGGTAGCTGGTGTTTTCGGCCAGTCCCTCCATCGGCTCAATCTTCAGGATCAGCTTTGAAAAGCCCAGCCCCTCGATGAATATGTCCTGGGTGGGATCCTCCGAAGCACTGGGTGGCGGTGGGGGGGCGGTATCCTGGGCCTTTAGCGGGGCCGCCGAGAAAAGCAGAAGGGCGGCCGCGGCGAGCCACGGAGCCAGAGAGTATCCGCCAGCCCTGGATTCCGTCCGGAGGGTGCCTGGCAGTTGTAGTTGCGCTTTCGCGTTCATTCCTTTGTCGGCAGTGCGCATGTCGTTCTTTTTGTTCCTTCAGGGTGCACAGGTTATGTTGAAGGGGATTTCCTCGCCATCCACCTCTGCGGGAACATGCGGAAACCGTGCCTTGTGTATGGACGCCAGACAGACAAGCTGGTCAAACCGGGGATTTCCGCTGGGCTGGATCACCTTGGCCTCCTTCACCGTGCCGTCCCTGTTGAGCACGACCCGCACCCTGGTACGGAGTTCCGGGGGGAATCCTCCCGGGAAGGTGTAGTTTTCCTTGACGGCCTCACGCACCCGGTTACTGAAGATGCGCAGGGCCAGCAGGCTTTGTTCTTCCTTTTGCGCGCTGGGGATGCCGGTCTGGCGCGGGGGCAGTGATTCCACCCGCAGGTTGATGTCCTCCACGCGCTTTCTGATCCGCTGCATGGTGTCGGGCTGGGTTTCCCCCTCGCCCAGGGTCGGTGGCGTCAGTCCTCCGCTCTGGTGTTCGGATGCGGACTGCGGGGCCTGCTGCTCCTGTCCGGGTGCCGGGGGCGGGGAAAGGGACTCCTTTCCGCTGAAGCTTTCCGGGGCCTGGGGAGCATCGGGAAGCCCCGGCAGGTTTTCCAGCGCCGCCGGGGGCTGGGGCGTTTCCCGGGGGGCCTCGGGCAGCTTCAGTCCCGGAACCTCAAGCCGGGGTGGGGTGGCGTCGGCGGGTTTTTCCGGAGCGGCCGGGGGCGGCTGTTCGGCTGTCGGTGGGGCCACCGTTGCCTCGTCGGCAGCGGGAGGAAGCTCCGGCGCCTCCAGGTCGGCTGCGCCGTTGGCCTCGGG
>JAOUPZ010000247.1 GCA_029879595.1 Deltaproteobacteria bacterium
CCCGGACCGCAGGGTATGGAAAACCGATAAGGGCCAGATAAAGCCATATCAAGGCCACCGAGACCGCCCGGCGTGTCCGCAGGCCATGCACCCGGCCCTGGCCCCTTGAAAAAAACCGGGCGAGCACCCCCATGGCCCCCAGTACAATCCCGTACAAAAGCCCCACATGAAGGCCGCTGATGGCAAACAGGTGCGATACCCCCACACGCCGGAATACGCCTGTTATCTCCCGGGCCTCCGGGTCGGTACGTTCCCGCAGCCCCAGCACAACCGGCAGGTAGACAGCCAGGGTCTCCTTGGAAAGATAATATGCGGCCCTGTCCCTTAGCCATATGCGCAGGCTTTCCCCCTTGGAAAACGCCTCCGGAGCGGTTATGAACTGATGTTCGACTCCATCCAGATACAAATGCAGCCTCATGTTTTCCATCTGGGCAAAACGCAATACGCCCCCCAGAGCCACCCGCCTCCTTTGCTGAAAGGCCCAGCCGCTTTTTGCAGGAAAAACCACCCCGGCCTCCTCCACCGTCAGCGTTTCCGGTCCAGGGCCGGTGGACAACCCGCCTGCCATTATCCGGAGTTCTCCCAGCAAAAGGCTGACCTGCTGTGAGTTTTTCGCATTATCACCTGGCTTTTCATCTGAAGGTGTCAGTTCTTCCCTTTGCCTGATCACTCCCTCAATGCGCAGGTATTCCCCCTGAGAGAAGGTCAATCCCGCGTCCGGATTTCCCGGCACCTGTCCGCCGGTTATCCCGTTTTGCATCGGCAGCACGACCGCGGCCCGGGGAAGCTGGATCAGATAGTGGGCAAGAATTGGCGAAAGCAGCGCCAGTGTTATCAGGGCCGGTGACCACAAGCTGCGCCCCAGGAAATAGGCACCCACCAGCAGTCCCGCCAGCAGCAGCAGAAACATATCGGAGGATCCCGGAGTAAACAGCACATATGCCGCCCCTGCCGGCAGAAGTATCCCGAAAGGCATCCAGGACAGGCTCCCGCCGGGAAAGGCGAGGATTTTCTTCAGTCTCTCTTTTATACCGTTTTTCATCCCCCTCCCGGGTCCGCCCGTTATCCTGTCGTGCATCATAGCCCTGCACCCGCTTCCGGCATGAAAAACCCAACTGGCTGCCGCTGTACAGCCGGGCCTCCCCGGGTGATAGTCTTAAAATAATGCGGCCGGGAGGTTCTCCGTTTTCCCCGGCTGCGCACCCGCTATTTTTTTGCCGTGGTCCAACGCTATATGAAAAAGGTCAAGGATCATTATTACCACAAAGCCAAGCAGCATGGCTTTGCCGCGCGTTCGGTTTTCAAGCTGGAGGAAATCGACCAGCGGCACCGGCTCCTAAAGCCCGGCATGAAGGTTCTGGAGCTTGGTTGCTCGCCGGGGTCCTGGCTCCAGTATGTTTCCGGAAAGATCGGCCCCAGCGGCCTGCTGGTGGGGGTTGACATCAATCCCCCTACGGTAAGCCTGGGAAGCGGAAAGGGAGGCGCTGACGGACCTCGGATCAGGATAGTCCAGGGGGATGTCTTTGAACTGAAGCCTGATGAGCTTTGTGAAGGCTCCATACCGTTCGATGTTATTCTCAGCGACATGGCCCCCAAAACCACAGGGGTAAAAAGCGCCGATGCCGCCCGCTCGTCCCAACTGGCCCTGCGCTGCCTGGAACTGGCCACACAGGTGCTGCGCCCTGGAGGAAGCATCCTGGTCAAGGTCTTCCAGGGGGCAGACCTGCCTGAGCTGCAAAAAAGATTCCGAGAGATATTCCAAACGCTTTCCAGGGAAAAGCCACAGGCCACCCGTTCAGAGAGCGTGGAGATTTTCCTGCTGGGTAAGAACAGGCTTTTTTGATTTTACGGCAGCGGTTTTATTTGCTGAAACTGGCGGCCTGCCGCCAGCAGCAACGCAAATAATACCAGTCTCGCCGATAAGCCATCAGGGAAGGGTAGAACGACACATCAACAGAGCCACACCGGCAGTCAGGGGCGGTTTTTATGATAATAATTATTGACTTTCATTAAGTTTTTCAGAATAGATGGTATGAGAGGACACTGAAATAACATCCGTGTCCTGAAAGTTAATCTTGATTGTCGTTCATGGGATAGTTAGCCTCAGATAATCATCCAAAAAGGCTTTAAAAGCCTTTGAAAAGACACTATTGCAGCCCAGAATACAGCGCCTCATTCAATTGCTTTACTGAATTGCATTAAATTCCCCCTCAAGGCAGGGTCTTCATGAACGATGGAGAAACCATTAAGGAGTTGGCGGTAAACATCTACTCCATTTTTTCCGAGCTGACCCCCACCCTGCCCAGAGCCCGAAACCTGTCTCTTAACGCCATTGTGACCTCGGCGCGGCATGGCACCCAAGGCCTGGGGTTCGGCATGGTTTCCAATGAATTGAACGTCATGGTTTCCGACATGGAGGAACTTCTCAACCAGGTAGTTAAAACGTTCAGTGATATCAGCGTTTTTTCCGGGCAGAAGCTGCAGGAGGAAATGTACATGCAGAAAGTTCTGCAGGCGGAAAAAACGATCAAGAGAAGCATGGGGGAAAATCCGACAGACAAGGCTGTTTCTGCTGATCACCGCCAGTCTGAACCGCAGCCTGAAAGCCAAGGCGGCCATGAAAAACATAATCTTGACTCGCTGAGCAACTCGCTCCAGAGCATCCAGGGGAAGCTCTCCAGTAACCATCAGTTGATGAATGATCTGTTGAGAAAGGAGATGGGCCTTTTAAACCAGCTCAGCTGGCTGGTGGCCCAGAAGGGGCATTTCATATCCATTTCAGCCAAGATAGAGGCCGCCCGATTTGATGAAAAAAGCGCCGACCTACGGGTAGTGGCCCAGGATATCCGGCAGTTGTCCCAGGACATCAAGGAACTGGTTGAAAAAACCAAGGACAACATGAGTTTTATCATCAAGAACCTGACATGAGTTAGGGAAAGGATTGGACAGCCATCATGATTTCCAAGGTTCTTTTCAATGAGAACGGCAGAAAGTGGATCTACTTCGGCCGGGATGCCGGCCGGGGTGAAACCCTGATCGACACCAACGAGTATCTGATTATCCAGGATGGCCGGGGGATGCTGGTGGACCCCGGCGGAATAGAGATTTTCCCTTCTGTGATGGCTTCTGTCTCCAAGGTTATTCCCATCGGAAATATTGATATTCTGTTTTCATCCCATCAGGACCCTGATGTGATCTCCTCCCTGGGTTTGTGGCTCAGGGTTTGCGGCGATGTTACGATTTATTCATCCTGGATGTGGGGAGGGTTCATTTCCCATTACGGAGGTGAGCAGAAACTACAACTGCTGCCCGATGAGGGGGGAGTCGTCCCCCTGGGCACCAGCCGCGACCTGCTGGCCGTCCCGGCACACTACCTTCACTCACCGGGCAACTTCAGCCTGCATGATCCCGTTTCAGGCATCCTGTTCAGCGGAGATATAGGGGCGGCCCTGCTGCCGGCGGACAACAAGGATATATTCGTGAAGGATTTTGACGGGCATATTCAGTACATGGAGATGTTTCACCGCCGCTGGATGCCGTCAAACAAGGCCAAATCCAGATGGATTGAAATGGCCCGCGGCCTGAACATATCCATGATCTGCCCGCAGCACGGCGCCATATTCAAGGGAGATGACGTCCCCCGGTTCCTGGACTGGTTCGATGCCCTTACGGTGGGTGAAGTAGGAACCTGACTCCTCCCGGCGGCCAAAGGGCAGCCCAGTGCAATGGGCTTTTCCGCCTGCCCCCACAGTCTCTAGGGTGGGGACGACTGGTCATCGCCATTATGGAAGGAGCGCACAAGTTCCACCGCCTCCTCAATATCATCGGTAAGGTGAAACAACTCCATGTCCTCACTGGAGATCAGACCGTCTGCCAGCATGTGGTTCTCAATCCAGTCCACCAGGCCCTTCCAGTAATCCCGGCCCACCATCACCACGGGAAAGGGCGCTATCTTGTGTGTCTGCACCAGGGTCAGGGTCTCAAACAGTTCATCCAGGGTGCCGAATCCTCCGGGTAGCAGCATGAATGCCGTGGCATATTTGACCAGCATCACCTTCCTCACGAAGAAGTATCGGAAATTCAGGTGCAGACTCAGGTATGGATTGGGTTTTTGCTCCAGGGGCAGGTTCACGTTCAGGCCAATGGATTTTCCGCCGGCTTCATAGGCTCCCCGATTGGCCGCTTCCATGCTCCCGGGGCCCCCGCCGGTAATCACCGAAAAACCGCTTTCCGCCAACTGCTTGCCCAGCTTTCGGGCCAGTTCATAATCCGGTGTGTCCTTCTGGGTGCGGGCGGAGCCATAGACCGTCACCGCAGGCAGGTATTTGGGCAAAAGGTCAAACCCTTCCACAAACTCCCCGATTATCCTGAACAACCGCCAGGATTCCTCCTTTTCCAACTGGTTTATGACATAACCGCTCCGGTTGTTTGGTAGTTTGCTCATGAATATATTCCTGTCTGCGTTTTGTTGATATTGATCATAACCTGGAGTCAGACCACCGCCTGTCCGTGATTACAAGCCATCTCGAAATAACCAATTTGGGGGCTTTGCCCCCTGTTTTTGCCCATGGGCAACTTCAGCCCCAGCAGGGGCCGGCACTCCAGATCGCTGCCCCCTGCACCTGCTTTATCGGAGGGGGATATTGTATGCCATTGTCTTAATGGCTGTTACTGGGGTGATGGGGTTCGCCAACCCCTTCCGGGGTGTGCCGGGTGGCAGCGCCCACCGGCCCGCAGGAGGCTTAATATATTTTTTGAGATAGCTTCTAATGCATGATCTCCTTTTCGGATTATTTCTCAGCAAAAGGCCTGAGACCTGATTAATTAATTACCATAACGCATGTTAAAAAAGGACCATATCATCAGCTCTGTTTATTTTTGCTGTTTTTCCCGCAGAAGATTTTTGGTGTACACTGA
>JAOUPZ010000248.1 GCA_029879595.1 Deltaproteobacteria bacterium
CAGCCGTTCGTTGATCTTCTTCACCACGTCCATGGCCAGGATGTCCCCGGTGGGCTTGCGGGTGAACTTATAGGCCCCGTGGGATGTGCCGATGGCCACCGCCAGAGCATCCACCTTGGTGCGGGAGACAAATTCGGCCGCCTGGTCCGGGTCGGTGAGCAGCATGCTGCGGTCCAGGCTGCCCTCAAATCCGTGACCGTCCTCCTTTTCCCCCTCGCCGGTTTCCAGCGAGCCCAGGCAGCCCAGTTCACCCTCCACGGAAACCCCCACCATGTGGGCCATGTCGGCCACCTTGGCGGTGATGGTGGTGTTGTATTCATAGCTGGCCGGCGTCTTGGCGTCCTCCTCCAGGGAGCCGTCCATCATCACCGAGGTAAATCCGTTCGATATGGCGGACAGACAGGTGGGCTGGTTGTTTCCATGGTCCAGGTGCAGGCAGATCGGAATCTCCGGATACATGCTTTCCGCCCCACCGACCATGGACCACAGCATCAGATCGCCGGCATAGGAGCGGGCGCCGCGGGAGGCCTGTATTATCACCGGCGAATCGGTTTTTTTCGCTGCAGCCATGATGGCCAGCAACTGCTCCATGTTGTTGATGTTGAAGGCGGGCAGTCCGTAACCGTGTTCCGCCGCGTGATCGAGCAACTGCCGCAAGGAAATCATCGCCATTTTGCACTTTCTCCTTTTATCGTGTTCCCTAGTTTCGGCACTTTTGTGCCGGCATGCCATGGATCATGTCGTCCACCCTTGAGGCAGTTGCCGGAAGCGACAACCCCATTTGGCAGGACCATCTCCCTGGTCCCTTTTGCCCAACCATACTACCTGACCCGGGCCGGTAATCAAAGAGCCCGAAGCGCTCCGGCCCCGGAAAATATTTTCCGCCCCCCGCTGGAATCAGGGAGCGCAAAAGCATACCATGAAAACGATAAGGCGCCGGGGGAAACAGGCACCACCCGGAACGGAAACCGGATTCAGCAACCAGAGGGAGAATCATGGCGGAGCAGACGAGCACAGGGAAAGCGGCCACCCCGGACGGCGCCATGCTGCGCCTGGGGCTGTGGCTGGTGGCCGGAACCATGGCCTATAATCTCGTCGAGGCGGTGATCGCCCTGTGGGCCGGAGCCCAGGCCGAAAGCATAGCCCTGTTCGGGTTCGGACTGGACAGCCTTATCGAGCTGGCGGCAGCAGCCGCGCTCATCCACCGGCTTTCCGTTGAATCCCGGGGAGCCAGCCTGGAAACACTGGAAAAGACCGAGCGCGGCGTCCACAGGTTCATCGGCGCGACCTTTCTGGCCCTGGCGACCTATGTGCTGGCCCAGTCGGCATGGACCATACTGGCGGGCCAGCCGCCCCGGGAAAGCCTGGTGGGAATCATCCTGGCGACGGCCTCCCTGGTGGTGATGCCGCTGGTTTCATGGAAAAAACTCCAGGTGGCCTCGGCAATTCAAAGCGCCGCCCTGCGCTCGGAGGCCCTGGAAACGCTGGCCTGCTCCTATCTGTCGTTCACCCTGCTGCTGGGCCTGGCGGCCAATGCCCTGCTGGGATGGTGGTGGGCGGACCCTGCGGCGGCCCTGCTCATGGTGCCCTGGCTGATCAAGGAAGGGCGGGAGGCCTTCTCTGGCGGCTGTTGCGCCGGCGGTACCTGCTCCGCCGGACAGCAACCATCCCCCTGATAACCGCCCGCCGGTGGGCGCCTCTATCCGGGGGCGGTTTTCCCGGCCGGGGTCATATCGGCCAGGGTGTATAATTTGACTTTTCCTTCTGAAAAATGGTAATTTGTGGATAATTTTCAATGGGGGGCAGACAATCCGAGGGGCAGGCAGGGGAAAATTTCGCAGATTATTTTCACCACGAAACAGGTTGTTTTGAAATCCGGCAGATTGCAGACTTTGGGAAATGAATGCAGGATTGAAAACCATCACCCCTGAATAACATAAATAGTGCTGGAGCCCGCAGAGAAACCCGGGAGAAACTCGATGAACAACACCCGCTGGAAAGGCCGGACAAGGAGGTTGCTCCTTGCCTTTGGAATGATCGCCATGATTCTGGTATCGGCCTGCCAGGAAGATGATCCCAAGAAGCCGGCTCCGCCGCCGCCGCCGCCGCCACCACCGCCCGGGCCGGAGGTACTGACCATCGACACCGCCTTTGACGGCACGGTCGAGGCAGGAAAGGTAACCCTGCACACCTTCACCACGCCCTCCCTGGCCACGGTGTACATCATCAGCCTGACGGGAAGCGGTTCCAACCTGGCCTGGGGAATTTTCGCCGACGAGGAATTGCTGGAAATGGTCCAGGTCTGCAATTTCTCCTCCCTGGCCGAGGACGAAATATGCCTCACGCCGGTACTTTCGGCTGACACGGCATATTACCTGGTGGTCGAGGAGAAAGACGAGATCGACGCCACCTATACCCTGCTGGTGAGCAATATCCCGGCTCTGACCATTGGCCAGTCCCTGCTGAACGAGAGCATAGATGCCAATGGCAGCAATTACTACAGCCTTACCACCGGCGCCACACCCGCCATCCATACCATCAGTCTGATTGATACCGGATCAGACCTGACCTGGTCGCTGTATGCCGACGCCGGGTTCAGCGACCGGATTTATTATTGCGATGGATTCAACTACGCCATCGACGAGGTGTGCGTTACCCAGGAACTGGCTGCCGACACCATGTACTACCTGGTGGTGGACGAGTGGGACAATCAGGCGGGAAGTTTTTCCCTGCTGGTCGAGGAAGGGAGTATTTACAATCCCGTCTTTTCAACCTTGACTGTAGGAACCCCGTCGGATGAATTGATTGATGAATACGGGTTAAACCACTACGAGTTCACCACGGGAGCGGCGGATGCCGTATACACAATAAGCCTGACCAACACCAACTCCGATCTCAACTGGGAGTTGTTTGCCAATGCCGAGCTTTCACTGTGGATGGATGAGTGCGATACCAGTCTCGTGGCCGAAGACGAAATATGTGTGACCCCGCTTCTGGCGGCCAACACCACCTATTATCTCAGGGTATCGGAATGGGATTTTGTTTTGGGCGGCTTCACCATTCTGGTGGAGGAAGGCAATGTTTTCACACCGGAATACACGGCGATAAATATAGATGAGACGATTGGCAACCTGACCATCCCGGCCTGGGGGATCAGCTTTTACCAGTTCACCACCGGCCCCGCGGATACACCCTATTCCATTCACCTTACCGGGGCGGATTCGAATATCTCATGGGCCATCTTCGCGGATGCGGACCTGACCCAGTTCCTCAGCATCTGCAACGACAGCCATCTGGCCGAAGACGAGCACTGCTACACACCGATGCTGCTGGCGTCAACCACCTACTACCTGGTGATTCAGGAGCAGGATATGGTGGACAACATCTATTCCCTGCTGGTGGAAACGGGAGATACTATTACTCCCGTGCTGAACTTTGGGAACCAGCTCGTTGGAGAATCCATAGAAGCATCTGCAATCAGGGTGTACCAGTTCACCAGCGCCGCAGTCGAGAAATCGTACACCGCCCGGCTTACCGCCGCCGGATCCAATCTGAGCTGGGTGCTGTATTCAGACAACACGGCCGATCCATCCACCCTGTTGGTGACCTGTAACACGAACTATCTTGTCGTGGACGAAATCTGCGTTATGCCGGAGCTTCCCGCCAACCGGGTTCATTATCTGCTGGTGTATGAATATGGCGGGGTGGCCGGCACATACGACCTGGTGCTGGAAGAAGGCGACACCTTAAACCCGGCGCTTACGCCCGGAGTGCAGGTGGACAACGAGGATATAACCTATAACGGCACCAATATTTACCAGTTCACCACCGGAGCGGCAGACGGATACCACACCATCTGGCTGACCAACCTCATCCGCAAGATGCACTGGGAGTTGTACCCCAATCCTCTGCTGACGAACATGCTGCAAAACTGCAACAACTACACGCTGGTTGGTGAGGAGATCTGCGTTACGCCCATGCTTACCGCCAACACGACCTATTACCTCAAGGTCAAGCAGGATCAAAACGCGCTGGGCACATACTCGATCCTGGTTCAGCCGGAGCCGACCCTGGATACCTCCCTTATAGTGGGGAGCAATGCGGCGGGAGAAAACATCGCGGCTGACGGCAGGCAGATGTACCGGTTCACAACAGGCGGGGTGGACAAAGGCCATACCATCAGCCTGACCCTCACAGGCTCCGACCTGTCCTGGGAACTCCACGCCGGACCCGGCATTATCGCCCCGCTGGCCTCCTGCGACGCCGTGGCGGCCCAGGGCGATGAAATCTGCCTGACCCCGGTGCTGACCGCCGACACGGAATATTTTATCCTGGTACGGGAGAAGGGCAGCGCTGCGGGCACGTTCACGCTGCGGGTGGAGCAGGGGGATTCCATAAACCCCGCGCTGACGGTAGACACTGCGGTCGTGGGCGAATCCATTGCTGCCTCGGGGCAGAAACTATACCGGCTTCCCACCGGAGGGACGGATTCGGTGCATACCATCCGGCTCACCGCCACGGGATCGGATCTGTCCTGGCGGCTTTTCTCCGACCCGCTGCTCATTACCACGGTGACTACCTGCGACACGGTGGCGGCCCAGGGCGATGAAATCTGCCTGACCCCGGTACTGACCGCCAACAGGGACTATTACCTCAGGGTTACCGAAAAAAGCGCCGTGGCGGGAACATTTGACCTGCTGGTGGAACTGGGAGACACAACCGGCCCCTGACGGGCCTGTGCTCCCCGGTGTTCTTCCTACGGGAATTTCCCACAGAATTTTCACACAGGATTTTCCCACAGGATTTTCCCACATGGGCCGGGGGGTCATCCCAAGAAGGCGATTAACGGGTAGGGATTTATGGAAATGGTGAAAAGGGGCTGAAAAAAAAGGACGGGGAAAAAAGAGATCGCC
>JAOUPZ010000249.1 GCA_029879595.1 Deltaproteobacteria bacterium
GGGCTGGTGCCGGGTGGGGAAGGGGGGGGTGGGCTGCACTGCGCTGTCCGGCAGAAGGCCGTTGTCCTCCGGGCGCACCAGACGCGGCTCTTCCCCGATGACGTCCCCGCGCTCCCTGATCCAGCCCTCGCGGATGCGGGGCAGGCCGTGGTTGATGTCAATGGAACTTTCCGGCTCGGTGTAGGGGCCCGAGGTGTCGTAGACCCGCAAGGGGGGCTCCGCGGCGCTGGGGTCCAGCGTGATTTCGCGCAGGGGCACCCGGATCTGCTGGTGCAGGTTCCCCGGGATGTATATTTTGCGGGATGCCGGAAAGGGCCCCGTGGTTACGGAAAACCCGTTGGATTTGTTCTTGGTCATGGCGCTGTGCTCGGCCCGGGCGCAAAGGCCCGGATGTCAGTTGAAAAGGAAAATAAACGATCCGCCTTCAGATTTTCCGATTGCCGACCCGTCAGATCCGGGGGTTGTCCATGCAGGGGGTTGCACCTGGCAGGTTGTCCACGTCCCTCCGCCGGCATGATCCGGGTCAGGTTCAAAGGGTTTCCATGTTGCCCCGCTCCGCGTAGCTACTTTCCGGCGCGGCCGGGCCGATGGTCTCTCAGCCCCCTAGCGGGGCTCCCCTCGGTTGCTCAATTATCCCGGCAGGAGCGGGCTCATGTCAAACCATTCCCGGGGCGTAGGCGAAAAAAAACCCGCTTCCCCTGAACCGGGAAAGCGGGTTTGTTTTTTCTGGCCGAATGAGGGACCGGGGGCTTACATCATGCCGCCCATTCCTCCCATTCCGCCCATTCCTCCCATGCCCCCCATGTCACCCATGTCGGGAGCGGAGGATTTCTTCTCCTGGGGCTTTTCATAGATGGAGGCTTCCGTGGTCAGGATCAGCGAGGCCACCGAAGCGGCGTTTTCCAGGGCCACGCGGGTCACCTTGGACGGATCGATGATTCCGGCCTTGAACATGTCCACGAATTCCTCCTTGGCGGCATCAAAGCCCTCGCTGTTCTTGGATTTGCGCACCTTGTCAATGACCAGGGCCGCTTCCAGGCCCGCGTTCTCCACGATGTGGCGGATGGGCGCTTCCAGGGCCTTGAGCACGATGCGCGCTCCGGTGATCTGGTCCTTGTCGGTGATCTTCTCGGCGATGCCTTTTTCCACCGCGGGGATGCAGCGCAGCAGAGCCACTCCGCCGCCGGGGACGATGCCTTCCTCGATGGCTGCGCGGGTGGCGTTGAGGGCGTCTTCCACGCGGGCCTTCTTCTCCTTCATCTCAACCTCGGTGGAGGCGCCCACGTTGATGACGGCCACACCGCCGGACAGCTTGGCCAGCCGCTCCTGCAGCTTCTCGCGGTCATAGTCGGAGCTGGTTTCGGCGACCTGGGCGCGGATCTGGGCGATGCGGGCCTTGATGTCGGCGGCCTTGCCGGCGCCGTCAATGATGGTGGTGTTGTCCTTGTCCATCTTGATGCTCTTGGCCTTGCCAAGCTGATCGAGCTTGATGTCCTCCAGCTTCATGCCCATTTCCTCGGAAACGACCATGCCGCCGGTGAGGATGGCGATGTCCTGGAGCATGGCCTTGCGGCGGTCTCCAAAGCCGGGGGCCTTCACGGCGGCGCCTTTGAGCGTGCCGCGGATCTTGTTGACCACCAGGGTGGCCAGCGCCTCGCCGTCCACGTCCTCGGCGATCAGCAGGAAGGGCTTGCCGGACTTGGCCACCTGCTCCAGCACGGGCAGGATGTCGCGCATGTTGCTCACCTTTTTCTCGGTGATGATCACAAAGGCGTCTTCCAGCACGGCTTCCATGCGGTCCGGATCGGTGATGAAGTACGGGGAGAGGTAACCACGGTCGAACTGCATTCCCTCCACCAGGTCCATGGTGGTCTCGGCGCTCTTGGCTTCCTCGACGGTAATCACGCCGTCTTTGCCCACCTTGTCCATGGCTTCGGAGATGATGTTTCCGATGGTCTCGTCACTGTTGGCCGAGATGGTTCCCACCTGGGCCACTTCCTTGGAGCCCTTGACGGGCTGGCTGATCTTCTTGAGCTGTTGGATGACCATGCCTACCGCCAGGTCGACCCCGCGCTTGAGGTCCATGGGGTTGGCTCCGGCCGCGATATTGCGGTGGCCTTCCTTAACGATGGCGTGGGCCAGCACGGTGGCGGTGGTGGTGCCGTCGCCAGCCACATCGGAGGTCTTGGAGGCCACTTCGCGCACCATCTGGGCGCCCATGTTCTCAACCTTGTCCTCCAGTTCGATTTCCTTGGCTACGGTCACGCCGTCCTTGGTGACCAGGGGTGCTCCGAAGGACTTTTCCAGAACCACGTTGCGGCCCTTGGGGCCCAGGGTTACGGTTACGGCCTTGGCCAATTTGGCTACTCCATTGAGCAACCGCACTCTGTTCTCGGTGCTGAAAGAAATTTCTTTCGCTGCCATGTTATTTTCCTACCTCATGAAAAAGTTTGTGGTTTGTGTTTAGGGCCCGCGAGCTACCGGGGATGACCCCGGTGCGGCGGCGATTTCAGCCGATCACTCCGAGGATGTCGTCCTCGCGCATGATGATGTAATCGTTGCCGTCAATGGTGATGTCGTTGCCGGCATATTTGGAGAACAGAATCCGGTCTCCCTTTTTCACATCCAGAGGAATCAGGGTGCCGTCCTCCTTGCGCTTGCCGTTGCCTACGGCGACGATGCGGCCTTCCTGGGGCTTCTCTTTCGCGGTATCGGGAATGTAGAGCCCGCCGGCTGACTTTTCCATCGCTTCCACGCGTTCCACAACGACACGATCCTGAAGAGGTCTGATTTTCATGGTTCCTTTTGCTGCATTTGCTGGTTGAGGTTTTCGGTCCGGATGTAATTATTCATCCCTGGGGCAGGATTGACACTCCTCAGGTCCTGCCGGGCCGGTTTTACATTACAAAGTTACAATACAAACTTGGATTTGGAGGCGATCAAAAGCCGGGCGCGCCGCTTCTGAACAATCCTTTTGCCGCTTGGGACTCCGCTACAGGCCCTGCGGGGCAGGTTGTGGCGGTGCGGAATGGGTGTTCCTGTCAGCTCCGGGATCATTCTGGCAAGTTCCGGCTGCCTCCTGCTGCCCAGCCGGTTTTGGCCCTGACTTTCATCTGTCCATATCTATTAGCAATCTATAGCCATGAGTGCTACAAGTCAAGACCCTTTTATTTTTGGCCTAAAAAAGCCGGAATATCCCAGGTTTTAAGGGTGTGTTTGCTAAAATTCGGAAAAAAACCGGAAGAAACAGCTAATAACAGGGCAGAACAGCCGATATCCGGAAATTTTTGCGAAAAGACCTCTGGGGAGAGGCCGTTTCAGCGGGTGGCCCAGACACTGTCGCGGGAGTCGACCCTGGTGTGGCATTCGCGGCAGAAACCCATGTCTCCGGCGCTGTCCGATCCGATCAGGCTCAAGTCGCGGCGCGTGAAGGCATAGCTCCAGTTGTCATTTTCCTTTTTCATGAAGAACAGCGGCCCCGGCTTGCCCGGTCCGCCGGAAGCACTTTGCAGCCATGATTCCTGGGCAATGGCAGTGCCGTCGGGGTAGCTCTTGAACTGGTGGGTCTGGCGCAGGCGGGCCTGCTCGGCGTTGAACTGGAACACCCGGGCGGCTTCCACGGGGGTGATGTAGGTTACCGTGAGCCGGTTGCCGTGGGAGGGGCTGTGCACGAACCCGGTCACCTGACGCCAGTTTCTGAAACCCTGCCCCCAGACCAGCTTTTCCCCCTCTCCGCGAATAAAGGACAGGTTGGGCCCAATATCAGTGGGGTTGCAGGGGTTTTCCGCGGAGTCCCTGGTGGATGGCACCACAACCTGGGGGGTGCCGGGGGGTTCCGCGGCGGGCGGTGTCTGTCCCGCGGGGGCCTGGGGAGCGGTGCTTCCGGTTGATCCGTCTCCGGGCGGCCGGACTCCGGCGGCCTGTCCCTGGGTGTCGGCCTGGGTTTCGTCCTGCGGTGTGGCCTGTGATTCGGCCTGTGATTCGGCCTGTGATTCGGCCTGGGGCTGTTGAGCTGCTTCCAGGGGCTGATCGGGACCGGTGGCGGGAGCGGTCTCCCCGGCGGTTTCAGGCTGGCCCGTCTGGGCTTCCTCTGCCGGGAGGGGCTGTGCCTCCTCTCCGGCGGGCAGGGCTTCGGCCCTTATCGGCGGAGGCTCTGCGGGCGCAGCATCCGGTTGTTGCGCCTGGTCTTCCGGGGGCTGTGAGCCGGCATCCGGCGCGTCTTCCTCCGGCATAGCGGCCTGGGGTTGTTGCTCCGGGGAGGCGCCCGGCTGGGTTTCGCCCTGGCTATCAGCGCCATTACCGGCGGAGTCCATTATCGGCGGCGGACCGATGGTGTGCTCGTCAGCAGCCGCGCCCGGTTCTTCGTCCGGCTCGGCGGCCTGGGCCAATCCGGCAGCCGGGGCCGAAAATAATCCTGAAAGGTGCGTTCCGACGAAAAAATCGGGCCGGCCCGCCGGCAGCAGAAAAAAGACGGCCAGCGTCAGCAACGCGGTTTGTCTGGTGAGTATGTGTCGCATCCCTGTGTGTCTCCATTGTCGGAGCCTTCAATGGCTCCGGAATCTTGACCGGTTCTGTCCCCCTCCCCGCAAGACCCGCCTGGGGCAGGGAAATGGCGGGGACCTCCCAACTTGGGGAAAGCTTACCAGAAACTTCCTCCATAATGTAAATACCACGGATTTTCAGGGTTGTTTTCCTGACTGTCCTGAAACGGGAATCGTGGTGGAAAAAAGCATGTAGGCGCCGTCGCGGGCTTTGTCCAGGGCCGCTTTGTACTGTTCAGCGGCCGGGCCGCGGGGGTCGGCGTCCAGGCGGGCCTGGAAGAACCCACGGTAATGCCAGCCGGGTTCCACCCAGGCCCAGAGCATCAGCCTGCGGGCCTGACCGGGCACCGGGCCCCGGAG
>JAOUPZ010000250.1 GCA_029879595.1 Deltaproteobacteria bacterium
GCATGCGCTGCTCCTCGTCTTCCTTTTTTATCCCTCCCTTGTAGGCCAGGGTGAGCAGTGCGCCCTCGGTGGGGTCGCCGGTAAGGGCTCCGTCCTCAATATGGCTGTCGTTGCAAAGGGCCAGCGGGGTGAGCAGCCGGCTCCATTCCGGATCGTCTTTGCCCGGATAGCTTTCATCCATCCGGATCTCCCCTTCCGGCTGGTAGCCCTCTCCGCTAACGGTAAACCTGCCGCCTCTGTAAAAGCCCCCCCGGGCTGTCATCTGGTTTAGGGTCAGCGTGCCGGTCTTATCCGAGCAGATAACGGTAGTGCAGCCCAGGGTTTCCACGGCCAGCAGCCGTTTGACGATGGCCTGGGCCTTGACCATGCGTCTCATGCCCAGGGCCAGGGTGACCGTAACCACGGCGGGCAGGCCTTCGGGAATGGCGGCCACGGCCAGGGCGATGGCCTGAAGAACCATCTCGGCCAGGGGGGTGCCCATCAGCAGCCCCAGCAGGAAAATGACCCCGACGATGCCCCCCGCTACCAGGGACAGCCTTTTACCCAGATGGTCGAGTTGCAATTGGAGCGGCGTGCTGCCCTCGTCTTCTTCGGCCAGTGCCAGGGCCAGCCGGCCTATCTCCGTATTGCCTCCGGTGGCGGTAACGATCATCCAGGCCCGGCCCCTGGTCACCACTGTATTCATGAAGGCCATGTTTACCCGGTCTGCCAGCGGGGTGTCCTGTTCCTCCAGGATGTCCAGGTGCTTGGCAACGGGATGGGATTCTCCGGTAAGGGTCGATTCGTCTATTTCCAGGCTGTGCAGCTCAATAAGCCTGCCGTCCGCGGCGATCCGGTCACCGGTTTCCAGCAGCACCAGGTCTCCCGGTACAAGCTCCTCGGCCTCAATGGTGATCTCATGGCCGTTGCGCAGTACGCGGGGGTGCAGGGTGAGCATGCGCTTTAGCGCCTGCAGGCTCTGTTCGGCACGGTATTCCTGATAGAATCCCAGAAAGGAATTGAGCACCGTGACCACCATGATGGCGATGGCGTCACGGAAGTGGCCTATCAATCCGGCCAGCACCGCGGCACCCATCAAAAGGGCTATCAGCAGGCTCTTGAACTGCTCGATAAACAGCAGCCATGGGGAGGGCGGGGGTTTATCCGCCAGCTTGTTGGGGCCATAAAGAGTCAGACGTTTGGCAACACTCGCGTCATCCAGGCCGTTTTCTGTGTTGGCTTCTAGCTTTCCCGCCACCTGCTCCGGAGTCAGGGTGTGCCAGGCCAGTTGTTCCTGTGGCTGTGGGGGCGGGCTGTTTTGGCTGGATGCGTCGGTGGTCATATTTTATTCTTGAAAACTAAACCGCTGATGTAAATTCAAAGGCTTTTGCTTCCCGGAAAAGGGCCGTCATTGTGGATTGTCAGTAGTCCCCGTTTAGCCTTTTTCCGGAATTTATCCAGGACAGGTTTCAAGCTCCGTTTTTTAATAATCTGCAATATACCATGTAAAAAACAAATGTGACTATTTCCCTGTAAGGGAAGTTCGCAATAAAATCAATTAACAATACCCTGTGTTCTTGAAAAATGCCAACTGTCACCGGTGTCTACAGAAAAATAAGCGCCCTGGAAGACTTTACGAAAGTGGAGGCCGCTCTGTTGTGCCGAAACCGGGTCGGACGAAGATCCTCCATGGACAATCTCCGGGCCGTCTGGGAAAATCGGGGAATGCCCGTGAGTTTTCCGCCCTGTTGCCACCGGAGCGATCCGGCCCCGCGGTGGCAGGCATCAAAATCTGGATAGAACCGATTGCAATATGAACGAGCTTGCACAAGCCTTCAAAATGGCCCTGGCGCTTATCTTAACGGGTGATTCCGACCTGCTGGAGATAGTCTGGCTGACCATGCAGGTGAGCATTTCCGCTGTGGCGGTGGCTTCACTGGCGGCGCTTCCTCTGGGCGGGGCGCTGGCCCTGTTTTCCTTTCCGGGCAGGCGGACCCTGATAATCCTGCTGAACTCACTGATGGGGCTGCCTCCGGTGGTGGTGGGGCTGCTGGTCTATCTGCTGCTGAGCCGCCAGGGGCCCCTTGGGGAATGGGGGCTGCTGTTCACCCCCACGGCCATGGTTATCGCCCAGTGCATTCTGGTCTTTCCCATTGTAGCCGCCCTGACCCGGCAGGTGGTGGAAGACCTGTGGGGGGAATACGGCGAGCAGCTGCGCTCGCTGGGTGCCTCCAGGCTGAGGTCGGTGGCTACACTGCTGCTGGAGGGGAGGTTCGCGCTGAGCACGGTGGTGCTGGCAGGTTTCGGGCGGGCCATCGCGGAGGTGGGAGCGGTGCTGATCGTGGGGGGAAACATCGCCCACCTGACAAGGGTCATGACCACGGCCATAGCCCTGGAAACCAGCCGCGGTGAGCTTTCGCTGGCCCTGGGGCTGGGGATTCTGCTGATAGGGCTCTCGGTGAGTGTTAACGGGGCGGCCTATCTGCTGCGTGAATATTCGGGGTGGCGGCATGGCTGAACTGGGACTGACCAATCGGAAGGGCCAGGGGCCGGTCGACCCGGACGCGCCACCGGCAAAAGCCGGACAGGAAACAGGCCCGGGAGGGATCCTGCCCTTGGAGCTGGACGCGGTAAGCTATGAGGTGGAGGGGCGCAGGCTCGTGGACGGCATCTCACTCAGGCTGAATCCCGGTCGGCGCACCGTGTTGCTGGGTCATAACGGTGCCGGCAAGAGCATCACCCTGCGGCTGTGCCATGGGCTGCTGAAACCAACCTCCGGCGAAGTGCGCTGGCTGGGCCCGCTCGGCCGCAATGCCCGCGAGCACCAGGCCATGGTGTTTCAGCGTCCCGTTCTGCTGCGCCGGAGCGCCCTGGCCAATATAACATACGCCCTGGGGCTGAAAGGGATTCCCGCCGCCAAAAGAACCGGGCTGGCGATGGAAGCCCTGGGCAGGGTGGGGCTGGAATCCCTGGCTCGCACACCGGCCCGGGTGCTCTCCGGCGGAGAGCAGCAGCGGCTGGCCCTGGCCCGGGCCTGGGCGCTGGACCCGGAGGTGCTGTTCCTGGATGAACCGACCGCCAGCCTGGACCCTGCCGCGGCCCGAAAGGTGGAGGAGACTATTCAGGGATTTCACCAGGCCGGCATGACTATCGTTTTGACCACCCATGACATGGCGGAGGCCCGCCGGCTGGCCGATGACGTGTACTTTATCCACCAGGGGAAGCTTTGGGAGCAGTCCGGCGCAGCCGGGTTCTTCCGGAACCCCCGCACCAGGGAGGCCCGGGCCTTTCTATCCGGGGAACTGCCACTTTGAACGACCCGGCCGAGAAAACGCGCAGGCCGGCCCGGCGATGTTCTTGCGGGCCCGCCCCGGGGCCGCTAGGATTTCAGGATGAATGAAATTGCCGAAGACCATTCCGGGCCGCTGCGAGCAGGGGACTTTTCTGGCAGGCATTCCGCGGGCCGGCGCACTGCGGGCCGGCACACTGCGGGCCGGCGCACTGCGGGCTGCTGTCCTGCTGGCGGCAATTGTACTGGCGGCGTTCCCGGCTCACAGTCAGGCCGGCGATGCACCTGATGGACCCGCCATTTTACTGGCCTCCACCACCTCCACGGAAAACTCCGGTCTGTTCGCCCACATTCTCCCGCGGTTCAGAGAAGATTCGGGAATACTTGTCCGGGTCATAGCTCTGGGCACGGGCCAGGCCATCCGGCTGGGCATGAGGGGTGATGCGGACGTTCTGCTTGTGCATCACAGGCCCTCGGAGGACCGCTTCATGGCGGAGGGACATGGCGCCGAACGCAGGGATGTCATGTACAACGACTTCGTGATCGCCGGGCCCCGCCATGATCCGGCGGGGATCAGGGGAATGAAGGATGCCGCGGTGGCCCTGCTCAAGGTGGCCCGCGCCGGTGCGGAATTTGTGTCCCGTGGTGATGACAGCGGCACCCATAAGGCCGAGTTGCGGCTCTGGGAGGAGGGCGGCCTGGACCCCGTGAAAAGCTCGGGAAAATGGTATCGGGAGACCGGTTCAGGAATGGGGGCCACCCTGAACACCGCGGCCGCCATGGGGGCCTACCTGCTGGCGGACCGGGGCACCTGGCTCTCATTCAAAAACCGCAAAGATCTCGATCTGCTGGTGGAAGGTGACCCCCGGATGTTCAATCCCTACGGCGTGCTGGTGGTAAACCCCGCACGACACCCCCATGTAAAGTCAGTGGAGGCCCGCGTCTTCATGGAGTGGATCACCGGCCCCCGGGGCCGGGAGGCTATCTCATCTTTCAGGCTTGAGGGCAGGCAGGTATTCTATCCGGCCGCCAAATAACTCCAGCGGCAAAAGAACATGGCGTGGAATATACGGTGGGGTGTTGGGCTGCTGCCGGCCTCACTGAAAGCGGGCTATTTTATGCAGAACCGAAACGGCGTGTTTTTCGTCCGGGGTGAGCATTCCCAGAATTTCCTTGAATTCTCCAGCGGTGGGGTTGCTGAGAAACTCCGACATCATATCACCCAGCTTCAGTCCCAGGCTGTTCAGCAAAGGTGACAGCCCGCCCGCATGGCGGGCCTTTTCCCCGACATGGGCCTCCTTTAGCACCAACTGCAGATAGCGGTTGGGCGACTTGCCCTTGGCCTGGTTCACGATCTCCATTATCTGCTGGTTGTTGAGCCGGGAGGAAATATCCCCCGGCGCCTTGGACAGGAGATCCTTGGCCAGCGACTCCACCCGCTCGCGGGTCACTTCCCGCTGCTCAAGCCTGAACACCTGGCCTGTTTGCAACGCCATCACCACCCAGGGCATGAGCAGCTTGATTTCGCGCCCCATGGTCTGCAGCACTTCCAGGGCCGAAAGGCTTATCAGGGAAATGCTGCTGTCATCTGAGACCTTCCAGGCCAGTATGAGGCGCTCG
>JAOUPZ010000251.1 GCA_029879595.1 Deltaproteobacteria bacterium
ATGCACTGGTTATGTATAGCCAGCCGCTCATGCCGACCGTTGCCGGAGCTTACCACTACTGGGCTTGTTTTTTGAAGGGGTTGGTAATGACAGGCGCGCGGGGCACCGGATGACCCGGCCGGAGAACCCGCCGGGTACAGCGTACTCAGCCCGCAGCCCCTTCCGGGGCCGATGCGGGAAAGGAGCGGGCTTTAGATCAGCCCGGCTTCCTTCAGGGCGCGGTAGGGCCCCTTGCGGTCGATGGTGCGCAGGCCCTTGGTGCTCACCTTCACGGTGACATTCCGGCCCAGTTCAGGGACGAATATGCGCTTGGTGTGCAGGTTGGGCTGCTGGACGTGCTTGCTCTTGTTGTTGGCATGGGAGACCCGGTTGCCCGTCAATCCCTTCTTGCCCGTGATTTCGCATATTCTGGACATGGTGCATCTCTGTTGTGCTTCCCGCCGGGCCGCGGCCCGCGGGGGGTTCCGTGTGAAAAAAATCCTCAAAAAGAAAATGCTAGGGGGAAAATCGGGACTTGTCAACTCAACTTGGTGAATCAATCTTCACGGGCGGGCATGACCCAAGGGAGAGGCACGGGTCTTGGGGCGGCTGTATTGATATGATACAGTAGCAATATGAGACAGGAATAGCCTGGGGGGTCCGCGTCCTGACCAAAGGACGCCCCGGCCCGCTAAGCTCACCCCCAGCCCGGCGCGTGATGACCGAAAGCACGTTCAAAGAGGAAAGCCTGATCCCCGAGGGGCTGAACCGTGCGCCGCGGATTCTGATAATCGATGACGACGAGGACATCTGCAAGCTGCTGCGCTTCCAGCTGAAGCGGGCCGGCTGCGAGGTGGAAACGGCCCACGGCGGCGAGGAGGCCCTGCGGCTGCTCAAGAAGGGGAAGCCGGTGGATATCGTCCTGCTGGATCTGCAGATGCCGGGGATGGGGGGCCAGGAAACCCTGAGGGGCATCAGCAAGACAGGCAAGGTGGGGGCCACCATCATCATGACCGCCCACGCCACCATGGGCGATGCCATCCAGGCCCTGCGCAACGGGGCCTATGACTTTATTACCAAGACCAGCAGCCTGGACGACCTGAGGCTTTCCATCCGAAATGCCCTGAACACGGTGGGCCTGAAGGAGGAGGTGGAGAACCTGCGCACGCTGTTGCAGGAGCAGGAAAAGGGCGGAGTGCTGCCCATCGGGGTTTCCCGGCCGTTTCAGCAGGTGATGAAACTGGTGCGCAAGGTGGCCGACAGCAACATCACCGTGCTGATTTTCGGTGAAAGCGGATCGGGCAAGGAACTGGTGGCCCGCTCCATCCACTCCCTGGGGGTTCTCAAGCAGCGCCCCTTCGTGGCTCTCAACTGCGCGGCCATCCCGGAAAACCTGCTGGAGAGCGAGCTGTTCGGCTACGAGAAGGGGGCGTTCACCGGCGCCACGGCCCGCTATGTGGGCAAGTTCGAGGAGGCGCATGACGGCACGCTGTTCCTGGACGAGATCGGCGAGTTGAGCATGGGATTGCAGGCCAAGCTGCTGCGGGTATTGCAGACCCAGGAGATACAACCCATCGGGGGGCGGCTGAAGCGGGTTAACGTGCGTGTGATCAGCGCCACCAACCAGCACCTGATGCAGGCGGTGGACGAGGGGCGGTTCCGGGCCGACCTGTATTACCGGCTGGCGGTGTTTCCGATCCAGGTTCCCCCTTTGCGGGAAAGGATGGAGGATATCCCCCACCTGGCCCGGCATTTCGTATCCCGGTTCTGCTCCCAGGAAAACAAGCCCGAGCGCCGCATTCCCCCGGCCCTGATGGAACAGTTGAAGACCTATCCCTGGCCGGGGAATATCCGTGAGCTGGAAAACGCCATCTTCCGGGCGGTGGTGCTCAGCGAGGAAGAGGTGCTGCTGGAGGAGCATTTCCCCTCGGTGATGGCCTATGTCCCGCCACAGGAGCAGGAAGAGGAGCAGTACATCGAACTGCCCGCCCGCCGGGCTGCGCAGTCGGGTCAGCCGCCGGAGAGCCTGCCGGGGATGACGGCAGAGGGGATGCGGGAGCCCTCAGGCGCGGCTCCGGTGGCGTATAGCGTCCCGCCAGGGGCCTTTTATGCCTCTTCCCGGCTGGAACAGGCCGCCCAGGCATATCCGGCGGGTGCGCCGACCCTGGACGAGGTGGAACGCGATGCCATCGAAATGGCCCTGAACGCCGCCGGGGGCAACATGACCAGGGCCGCCATCAGGCTGAATATCGGGCGGGCCACCTTATATCGCAAACTGAAGAAGTACGGTATCATCAGATCAGAAGAAGGGGCGCCGGCCGGATAAATTATCCACTGGCCGCGTGCTGCGGGAGATTGTTGCCAATGGAGGTGAAACCAACAGCCAGCTTTTGGCGTTGAACGAATCCGGCACCTCAATGATAAGGAGAATAACATGCCTGCTAATGCAACCATTGATATTGATGGCAAGAAGGTCGAGCTACCCGTAACCGTTGGCTCTGAAAATGAGGTCGGGGTGGACATATCCCAGCTCCGCTCCCAGACGGGCGCCATCACCCTGGACAACGGTTTTGGTAACACCGGTTCCTGTGAGAGTTCGATCACCTTCATCAACGGGGAAAAGGGAATTCTGTTGTACCGCGGGTACCCCATTGAGCAACTGGCCGAGAAATCCAACTTCCTGGAGGTGAGCTACCTGCTCAACTTTGGCGAACTGCCCAACAAGAAGCAGTTCGAGGAGTTCAAGAAGGAAATCACCTATCACACCATGCTGCATGAGGACATGCGGAACCTGTTCAACGCCTTCCCCAAGGATGCGCATCCCATGGCCATCCTGTCCTCGTCGGTGGCGGCGCTTTCCACCTTCTACCAGTCAACCGATGACTTTACGGATGAGGGATTCCGCCTTTCCACCTTCCGGCTGATGGGCAAGTTGCCCACCATTGCCGCCTGGGCCTATACCAAGTCCCATGGGCTGCCCATGAACTACCCGGACAACAGCCATGGTTATTGTGAGAACTTCCTCACCATGATGTTCCAGCGGCCCACGGAATCCTATGTGGTGAAACCCGAGATTGCCAAGGCCCTGGATGTTCTGCTGATCCTGCATGCGGACCATGAGCAGAACTGCTCCACATCAACCGTCAGGATGGTGGGGTCCTCCCGGGCCAACGTGTTTGCGTCGGTATCCTCGGGGATCATGGCGCTGTGGGGGCCTCTGCATGGCGGAGCCAACCAGGCCGTGCTGGAGATGCTGCAACTGATCGTGGACAGCGGAATGACCGTCGGCCAGTTTGTGGACAAGGTGAAGGACAAGACCTCCGATATCCGGCTGATGGGATTCGGGCACCGGGTTTATAAGAACTTTGATCCCCGGGCTACCATCATCAAGGGCCAGGCGGATTCCGTGCTGAAGGCGCTGGGGGTTGTAGATCCCCTGCTGGACGTGGCCAAGGAACTGGAGGAAGTGGCGCTGAGAGACAGCTATTTTGTCGAGCGCAAGCTCTATCCGAACGTGGACTTCTACAGCGGCATCATCTACCGGGCTCTGGGAATACCCATCAACATGTTCACGGTGATGTTCGCCATTGGCCGCCTGCCCGGATGGACGGCCCACTGGAAGGAACTGACCGATTCCAAGGCCACCAAGATATCCCGCCCCCGGCAGATATATACCGGCAAGCGCGCGCGGGATTATATGCCGCTGACCAAGCGCTAGCCGGCGGCTATCCGCTCCCGGTCCGCGTCGCATGGCCCGTGTTTCATGGCCCGCGCCGCATGGCCCGGGGGCGGCTTCGCCAGAGGCGGCCAAGGCTCACAATAAAGACGGAGGTGTGAACCCAGTACGGGAGCAGCCGCCTTTCGTCTCTCCCGGAAATAACGCCGGCCCGCGCCCCCCGCGGGCGCCTGAACAACGGGAGAACCATGGAAACAAACACTCCGTCTGCTGAAACCTCGTTTGACAACCTCCTGCTCCAGTGGGAGCGGGAACTGGACAACCTGCGCAGGATGAACGAACTGAATCCGGTCTGGGAATGGAGAAAGGTGCAAGCGGGAATAGAAAATCTGCACTATCTGGCCCGGGAACTGGAAGAGGCGAAGGCCCGTCAGCAGGCCCGTTGGCAGCCCTGATCCCCCGGCTGCGCCCGCCTGCCAGTGGGCCGCTCCGGGAGGTGTTCCTGGTGCTGCCCGGCCTCAATCTTGATCCATGCCGGATGAATCCGCTTATGGACTGGATGGCCGCCAGGGGCCTGGGGCTGCTGGAGCCCTTTCCGGAAGGGCTGGGGCCACCGTTGGTCTCCGCCGCCTCCGGCCCGCAACAGGCTGGAAGCGCGGCCCCGTGGCTGGAGCGGCTGGATAACGCCCGCCAATGGCTGCGCCAGGCTCACCCCGAAGCCAGGGTATCCCTGCTGGGCTATTCCCTGGGGGGTCTGCTGGGCCTGTGCTGGTCGGCCCAGCGCGGTGAGGAGACGGAACGGATGATCCTGCTGGCTCCGGCGGTGGGGGTCGGTCCGTGGTTCCGGCTGCTGCTGCGCCTGGGGCTGACCGTTCTGCCCCGGGAAATATCCCTGCCCAGCCTGGCCCCGCCCTCGCACCGGCTGGCCCCCCTTACTCCCCTGGCGGCCTACGCCGGACTGGAAAGTCTGCTGCAACGCTGGACAGCTCTTGAAGGCGGTCTGGAAGGCGGAAAAAAGGGCCCCTTGCCGGCCCTGCCCCGGATGTTCGTGGCGCTGCACCCGCGCGATGAACTGGTGGATGCAGCCGCCGTGGAGCGGATGGTGGCCCGGGGCGGGCCCGGCAGCAGGCTGTTCAGGCTCGATAACAGGCGGGGGGTGGCAACCCGGCGCGGGTGTTCCCCCTGGCCGCCCTGGTCAGCCAAACTGCCATATCATCTCATAATC